>CAZQIJ010000745.1:0-1930 GCA_964592955.1 uncultured Anaerolineaceae bacterium | reverse complement strand
GCCGGGCAGTTTAACACCGTCAACATAGGTGCCGTTGGCCGAATCCAGATCAACCAGATAGATATTCCCCCCGTCAGCCACGATGTTGATGTGGTAGCGCGAGATGGTGTCTGTATCCAGTGTAATGGTGTTCCCTGGCGAGCGTCCCAGTGAAATGTTGGGTTCTGTTAGGGAAAATGTTTCGATATTGCCATCAGGCCAGAAAACATCAAGCCGACCGTATGCCATGACCTGTAACTCCCGGGTGTTTCACTGCCGCGCATTCATTGTAACTGTTGTGACCTTAATCCAAAAGTGCCGCACGACTATTCCTGGTCTGGCGTATCGTCCTGCTTGTCGAATGGCAGATCTGGAACGGGTGGACGCCGCCGCAGTGCACCAGAATGAATCGGAATAGACCGCACGAACAGGCGTTCGGTGGGTGTGTGTGTTTCTGGTTCGTCAATGTGTTCCAGTTTCGGCGGCTGCTGCTGCGGCGGCGCACCGGCGCTGGCGTCCGGCCTGGCATCAGGGTTCCCCTGCTGTGTGGTGGGGGCTGGCTCTGGCTCGGCTTCGTGTCGCGTCTCTGTCTGCGCGGGGGGCACAGATCTGTTTTGCGTGGGCAGCGTGCTGGGACGCTGCGGCTGTATGCCAAACAGCGGTTGGTCAAAATCGGTAAGGGCGATATGCCGCAGCGGCTGCGACAGCATGCGGCGGATAATGACAATGCTATCCTTGACCAGTTGGTTGTACTCTGGCCGGGAGAGGTCATCGCACATCAGATGCTCTTCAAGGATGACATCCATCAGCACCCGTATTTCGCCGTCCTGAACCTCGCTCTGCTGCTGGCGCGCGGCCACATAGGGCACCACAAAACCGGCCATCACCGCCAGCACATCGACCGCGTCTGCATCCAGCACGATGATCGGGGGAAGCGCGTCATCGGCATAGCGCGCCTGAAAGCGGGTAAGCGTTGGAAACAGATTCGTTGTCAACAGTCCATAGAACCGGGCATAGGTGTTCACCCAGCGCTGAACATGCTGCTCTTTCTCTGGCAGGTGTTCCTGCGAAATGTGGGCCATCACCACAAGCCGTTTATGATCCGCCAGGTGTCGGGCCAGGGCGCGATAGGGTTGCGTGCTGCGATCCCACCCCGGTTGCACAAGCTGCGGTGCGTGCTGGCTGGCAAGTTTGAAGAGGATGCGTTCTAGGCGTGCGCTCATTGATCGAAACCTGATTCATCGAAATTGCTTGTAAAAGTGTACTACAAGTTAGGGTTGAATACCTGACCATATCAGGCTTAAGCCAAGAATGACCAGCAGCACCACTGCGGCCTGGGCGAGACCTTTGCGCACTGCGCCGCTGAGGTTGCCGCGTAAACGGTCAAAGATCAGGACAAATGACAGCATTAACCCGATAAACGTACCATAGAAGCCCAGAAGGAACGCGGCGGCCAGCCCCACCGACTGTGAAAGCGCTTCGCGGAGAAGGGGGCCGGTGATAGTTGTCCAGAAAATATAAGGCGCGGGGTTAAGCCAGTTTACGATCATGCCCTTCAGTAGGGTTTCGCGCGTGAGCTTCGCACCGGCATCTGCCGCTGGCGGTGTTTCGTCGCGCAGTTCGTTGGCCTGCTGCCAGGATGTCCAGGCAATCCATAGCACCGCAAGGCCGCCGATAATCCGAATCAGATTAGCGAGCTGTTCTGGAAATTGCGCCAGCAAGAGCTGGGTAACGATGATGATGGGAGCATCGGTGAGCAGCGGTGAGATGGCAATGAGGATGCCATAGCGCCAGCCCAGGGTTAAGGTTACGTTGAGCAGGATCGTGTGGAGCGTGCCGGGGCTGGTTCCGGCGGTGAAGCCAAACCCAACAGCCTGCAAAATCAGTGGATCCATTTTCGGCTCTCTTTACGATCATACAGGGATTACACACTAAAACAGCGGTACAGTGT
>CAZQIJ010000744.1:0-1935 GCA_964592955.1 uncultured Anaerolineaceae bacterium | reverse complement strand
TGCAGGGGATGTCAGTACGCCTCCTGGATGCAGCGACCAATCAGCCGCTGGCTGCCGGGCTGACTGACGCAAGCGGATTCGTCACGCTGCAAGCGCTGACGACCCATGCTGTGACCGTCGTCGTGCCGTACCTGGGCGAGACCTTCAATGTGCGACCCGCGCGGGGACGGGCACAAACGGCGCGCTGGACGCTGCTGCTGGAGGCGGGCACACAGCCGGGGTTGATCCCATGACCGACACAAAACGTCCCACCCTCTCTATTGTTCTCGCTGGACTGATGCTGCTGGCGGCGATACTTGCCTGCGGCGCGGCGACGGCGGGTAATGTCCGCATCCGCGACCTGCCGCAGTTCATCTGCGCCACCAGCACGCCGCTGGCGACCCATACCCAAGCGCCGACGCAGGTACAGCCACCGATTTACAGACCCCCTTCCGGTTACGCCACCCATACGCCGGTGCCGGGCTGCATCTGGAACGGCTCCGTCTGTGCGACCAATACGCCCTATCCGGGCGGCAGCTACAGCACACCGGGCTACTACGTCCCCGGCGCGACCAGCACGCCACGTCCGACCCATACCCCCTGGCCGACTCCAACCCCTTATGTCCTGACCGGACGCTTCTTCCTGGGCGCGGATGTCTACACCGGTGGGTTCGAGTCGGAGATCAGCCTGCGCCTGCGGATCGAAAGTGTGCAGGTCTATCCGCTGGATGCCGCGCGTCAGGTGGTCGCGTGGCAGATTGAAATCGAAAACGTCGGGCAGGTGGTTTACGCCACCATCCCCGGTGGACAGGTATTTGTCGCCGAGGTGAGCGCCGATGGGATGCCGCGCAGCGGGCAGTGGTGGGCATCGGCAGAAGCAGCGCAGGCGGTTGGGATTGCCTTACAGCCTGAAGTCCTGGACGCGCTGGAAGTCCAACCGGGACAGGTCTATCGCCTGCTGCTGACCGCGTTCACGCCCGTCGGTGAACCGGTGCGGTTTGGCTGGGTGCTGGATCCGCTGGCGGATGGGCGCGACGGCGACCTGGTGGGCGGCAATGTCGCTTACTGGGCGAATGATGTCAGTGCCGAGTGCGCGATCAATCCCGGTTCGGGTGTCATCGTGCCCACTCCGAGCGCGCTGGCTCCCACCCCAACCGCTTCACGTACCCCGCAGTATCCGCCCTGGTGTACCTGGTGCGGGCAGTAGGCAGGAGAGGCTCACAATGCTCGATGGCGCGATTGTTGTCCCGGTGATGCAGATGCTCTACAGCTTTCTCTATGAGATCGCTGCCGTGCTGTGGGGCTTGCAGCGGGCGGTGCTTCTGACCGGTTACGTCATCATGGCGATCACCGACTGGCTGATCAACCAGGCGTTCACGCCGCTGCTCAGTTCGCTGGGGGCACAGACTGAGGTGTTTCTCGGTCCGGTGTTCACCATCGCGCTGCTGGTGCTGGCAGGCACTTACCTGATGGGCGTGTTCCTGCGGATTCGCGTGGTGGAGTTCAAAAGCGCGGTGGTCTGGTTTCTGGTCGCCCTGCTGCTGTTTCAGGGCGGTCCACAGCTGTATCAGGGTGTGGAGGAAATGCGGCGCGGCATCTCCGGCGCGTTCTACGAGGAAGGGCTGAACCTGCTCAGCGAAGGCGGCGGGGCGCTGGCAGCGCTCGATCAAGTGGGCAGCGGGGCGGAGGCTGATATTCCCGCGCCGATCAATCAATTCGGGTTGTTTCTACCCGCCGATCAGTATGTAGATGGGCTGGATGTCGCCATGACCTACCTCGGCGCAGATGGCTACGATGTCGTCGCGCCGCTCAACCCCCCGCACCCGATTGAGCGACTGCCCTGGTCGTGGTTGAGCGCAGGCGGCTACTTCGACCCGGCAGTGGGCAGCGCCAACTTTGGCAATATGTCCCGCGAAGCGCGCGAAGCCGCCATTGGGCAAACCGTGCAGGGGATTT
>CAZQIJ010000743.1:0-1935 GCA_964592955.1 uncultured Anaerolineaceae bacterium | reverse complement strand
TCGTTGGGCAGATCCTTCGCAATCGTGCCGTCGCCATAATAGATATAGTCGCCAGCATCCAGCGCGATATCGATGGTGGTGGTATCCGTCCAGGGCAGCGCCGGGACGCTCATGAAGCCTTCCGGACTCATGTTCGCGGGCACTGTCAGCGTTTGCAGCAGCACCGGCGCTTCTGACGGCACGCCAGACCAACTGTAGATGGCGAAGTTGGCCACCGGGCCGGGGTTACCCGCCAGGATCAGGCAGATTTCATCCGAGCATTCGATGGCTCGAATGCCGCGTCCGCCCAGGTTAAGCTGGATCGGTGCGCCAAACGTGGCCGGGCCAGCCCCGGGCGAACCCGTGACCAGGTCGGCGAAATTCGTCACCGGAACCAGCAGCGCAGACGTGCGGTTGGCTGCCGGGACAATCGGCGCGCGGAACCCGATGTAGGCGGTGAAGTCGCTGCCGGGGAGGAACGTCAGCCCTTCGATGTTGAAGCCTGCGCCGGTCGGTTCTTCCGGGATCACGCCGACTGCGGCGCTGTCCCCCAGCCCGAAGAAATCTGCGCCCAGCCCATGCGCGTTGGACTGATCCCAGGCGATGAGGTCGGTTTTCAGGCCGTCATAGTAGCCGACGAACGTGTCGCCGTCCGCCGCGAACAGGCGCGAGCGGTTGGGGCGGTTGCTGCCGCCGCTGCTGTTGCTGTGCGACCCCAGGAAGTAGGTGCGCCCGTCGTCCAGCGTGGTACCTTCGATATCCACTTCGCGCGGGACGCCGCCGCTGAGGTCGGTCAGGTTCAGGTTACCGGTAAAGTCCACGCTGCCTGTGGGCGCGCCAGATGTGCCCTGCGCGAACGTGCGCACGGTCTGATCTTCGTCGTTGACGGCCACAAACGTCGTGTCGGTGTCCTCGATGATGCTCGAAGCGTCCGCCATGTCGGTGTACCAGTAAACCGTATCGCTGGCGAATTCCGCCGGGATGAGAGAAGCGGCATAGGCCAGCGTGACGGTGCTGCTGCCGCTGTCGCCATCCGTCGCTTCGATGGTGATCAGGGCGTAGCCTTCGCCGATGGGGTCGCCGATGGTTACGCTGTAATCGCCGCTGCCGAGGTCGGTGATCGTCAGCGCGCTGTTGGGCAGCACCGCTTCGTCGCCGCTGGTGGCTGTCACATCCACCACCGCCACATCGTCGGCGACGTTGAAGGTGTAGACGACAGTCGGGTTATTGGGATCACCCACCACGCCAGAAAGCGCGCCACCGGTGAGGGGCAGCGGGTTGGGGGCAATCCCGATGATGACCGGCGGCTGGTTCGCGCCTACCGTGTTGAAGGTCCAGGTGTAGTCCAACAGCATGGTAGACGGTCCATCGACCACATCGGTATCGTTAATTTCCAGCGCGTTCGCGGTCGCCGTGCAGCTCGCGCCTGCGGGCAGGTCGGCGGCCAGCGTAAACGTCTGCATGATGCCGCCCGTCGCGCCGGGGGTCGCATCCTGCACCGTCTGTGCATCGCCGTCGCAGGTTACGCTGAGGCCATCATCATCGAGCTGGACACTTTCGGTGAAGGTGATGACGATATCGCTGTCCACGGCGACACCGGTCGCGTCTGCCGCTGGCGAGGTGCTGTCTACCCAGGGGGCGCTGTCGTTGGGGTTACCGAAGGTCAGCATGGCGTGGCGCTGTGGGCTGCCGGAATAGTCCTTGGAGGTCGTAAACGGCAGGTCTTCAAAGGCGGTGGCCACCACCGGCGTGGTCAGTTCTTCCACCTGGCCATAGGCAAACGCGGCCAGGATGCCGGGGGTGAGCTGACCCTCGATGCGCGCCACGAGTTCGGTTTCGTTGCCGGTGGCCGCATCATTGAGGATCGCGGAGCCTTCCGGGAAGATCTGCTGGACGTAGGCGAATTCACCGGCATCATCCACAATGGAAAAGCCGTCGAAGACGTAAGTCCAGGGC
>CAZQIJ010000742.1:0-1943 GCA_964592955.1 uncultured Anaerolineaceae bacterium | reverse complement strand
GTGTTCGTCGCCGCGACCGGTGTGTTCGTCGCCGGGACTGGCGTGTTCGTCGGCGGGACTGGCGTGTTCGTCGGCGGGACTGGCGTGTTCGTCGCCGGGACGGGTGTGTTCGTCGGCGGGACGGGTGTGTTCGTCGGCGAGGTCTCCGGATAACGACAGGTAAATGGATTGGACCCGGGCGCGACGAGCCAGTTTGTCCAGTTGTGATCCTGAATCGGCGGCAGCACCGGGCCAGAACCATCCTTTGGATAGGTGCAACTGCCTGGATACGCTGCCAGCATCCCACCTACCACGCTGGCATAAGGCGCAGAGAACGAGGTCCCGGCCACAAAAGACTGTCCACCATTGGTCAGGTCATACCAGGCACCTGGAAGAATCATGTGCGCAGGCTGGGAATAGGGTGTCCACAGCGTGTCCCCCATCCCAAGCACAGCCCCAACAGCAATCATCTGCGGAAGGGCGGCCGGCATCAGCGGCTCATCAGGCAGGACATCGCCATAGTTGCCGGACGCGCCAATGGGGATAAACGTGAAATTGTTATCTGGATTCTGGGCAAGGTTGAGGTAGTTCTGCAGCATGTCCCGAAGTCCAATCAGAGCCGGGTCGGTAATAGGCTCAGCTACTGGATTAGTGTCCGGATCAGGCATAACAGCAACTGCCTGGTGCAGCAGCGTCGTCAGTACCTGGGCGGCCTGCTGCTCATTCAGATCATTGGTTTCCATGATGTAATCGGTGATGCCATATGAACGGTACAGTGCCGGGCGGGTCTCATACGCTGTTTGTGCCACAACCAGCGAATCCTGTCCGGCATCATTCTCCACCGGAGCATCCACCTCAAAGACAAAGTCCTGCGGCCTGGCGGTGCGGGTGCGGGTGGCACGGTAATTCTCGAAGCTGAAGTTGGGCGTTTCGCAGGGCAGAATGCCAAAAGACATGTTAACGACAAAGTGCTTGAAACCCATGCCGCGCAGTTCTTCAATCGTACCGGTCACACGTGGGACGATCAGCCCAAGCCGGTAACTGCCACCCTCGCTGATGTCAACCTCAATGACATGCAGCCTGTGGCCAAGCTCCTGCACAGAACCAATTCTGCTGCTGCGCAGATAGTTGACCAGGTCAGTCGCTACCTTCTTCACCATGTCGCCATGGGTGAGCACCGGCATCGTGGTCGTATCTGGCGGGGTTCCGCCGTAGTAGTCATCAATCTGCTGCTGCCATTCAGGCGGCAGCGCGCCGCCAAACGCACCAGCACCTACCTCGCCGTCAATGAAGTCATCCACAATGAGAATGGCAACGTCTTCGGGTGTCTCGGTAATGAGACCCTCTTCGAATGGCGTAAAGAAGCGGTCAAGCCAGGTGGCGTCGATAGTGTTCTCGGTCGCTTCGGCGATCAGCGCTTCATACTCAGCAGGGGTCAGGCCGGTACCTGCGAAATCACCCGGATCAAGGGTGAGGTTGCCGCCTTCAAGCCCAACCAGGGAGAAACGCCCCAGCCCTACCAGAGAGAAACGTCCCTGGCCATTAAGCTGGCCGGTATCTGCGGCGCAGTATTCTTCGATCGAAGGATCCGGCGTATCGGTGGGGCCGGGTCCTTGCGCGGTCGCCGGGAGCACAGCCCCAGTGCCCAAAAACACGAGGCCCAGCAGCAGAACGAATGATGCGAATAACGATTTGGCACGGTGTTGCATAATGCGCTCCATACACTCACTTGACAAATGCAAACAGGTGACGCGGTGGATGTTAATATCCAGTATCGTACACTTTGGCAAAATGTGCGCGGTTTTTTACAGGGTTGTATGGATACTCTAACCATGAAATGTAGCGCGTAATGAATATCGACAGCGCGTGATTGAAGGGGATAAGTGCGAACGGTAACACGTGGGGCGATCCGCGCACGCCTATCGCTGTTGTGCGCGGATCGCAGATCGCAGGCGGACCATGCC
>CAZQIJ010000741.1:0-1944 GCA_964592955.1 uncultured Anaerolineaceae bacterium | reverse complement strand
TATCGCTAATCCAACAGGAGATTACCCATGAAATCTGCGCAAATTTTACTTGTTATCTGTCTCATGTTGTTGCTCGGCCTAGAGGTGGGTCTGGCGCAGCAGACGGGGACAGAACCGCCCACCGAGCCAGTGGTCACACCGATCCACGGCTACCTGGCGCTCGGTACTACGGAGGGGACAATTCTGCTCAACACGTTCGACGGCACGGTGCAGCCTGTGCTCGGTGCGGGCGCTGAGGAGGTTTGGTCGCCTCAGGGTGACCGGCTGGCCACAACGGTACGAGAGGGTCTCGCCATTGTCGGGTTTACCATCACCGCAGAGGGGGCTGCCGTTGACCCGCAAACCAGCGCTGCTGTGCAGCATGACCTGGCGGTTCGTGAAAGGGCTTACCAGCGGATCGCTGGGTGGTCGGCTGACGGACAGCAAATCATGTTGTTCAGCAGCACCTCGCCCGACCAAGTGACCACCAACACCGGGTACAGAACCTGGTACCTGGACATTGTTGACGTGGCAACCGGGAGCAGCCGCCGTGTCCTGGAAATCCCAGGGCAGACACCGATGGATTCGGTCTTCTTCGTCCCGCCTGAATACGAAGGGGTGACTCTGGACAGTCTGAACACAGTACACTGGAATCCGCGCTACCCCGACTGGGTATTCATCCAGCCCATCGGGTACGGCCGCAGTGCCACCACAGGCGAAGAAAGCGGGTGGTTCGACGCGGGGATGTACAACTATGTGACCGGGGAGTTCATCTCGTTCCTCACGCTGTTTCCGCAGACAGTGATCAGCACAACGGACTGGCATCCGGATGGGACGAAGATCGCGATGACCACGATGACCGGGGCGACCGTCGTGCGTTTCACTGCTGAGGGTGGTAACCCGCACCTCGAACTCATCGCCGACAGTGTGGACACGAACGACCAGACTGTGCTGCGTTGGCTGGGAAGCGGTGACCTTATTGTGACAGGGACAACGGTTCCGTATCGTACATCATTCCTGGCGGAGATCATCCGTTCAGGCTGGCACGATCAGGAGTTCATCGCCATTGAGTCCGTTCGCCCTCGTTACACGGGGGGATATCGCCCATTTCTGCTGACTGCAGAGGAGGACGAGCGCCGCAGGCTGAGCTGTAGGTTCTTCGATGAGGTTGTGCCTCCACGCCTGAGCACGAACACGCGTGGGCAGGTGACATTCACGGATGGAACACCGTCACGCCTGCGTTCTGAGCCGGGCACGCAGCCCCAGGCGGCAGTCGTTACACAAATGCAGGAGGGTACCTCTTTCCAGATAACAGGTGAAGCGTATTGTGTCGATGGTTTTCGCTGGTGGCCGGTGCATCTGGAAGACGGCACAACCGGTTGGGCTGCTGAAGGTACGTCTGATGAGGCATGGTTAGAGCCTGTGGAGTAGCAAAACTCATGTCTCTCCTGGCGGTGGCTGAGGCGCTGATGCAGGAAGAATAGTCACGGGCACAAGGTGTGGGTGGAGCAGCAGTCCATCGCTGCTTCACACAGGGCACACATGCTCAGCGGTTCGAATGTCTCACCCTACCGCGCAGACTGCTGCTGCGTCCCTCGCTGCCTTCGTCACTGGTCCCCTCAAGGACTTCACGCTTCAGGCACCACACCCACGCCCGCCTGCCCCGAAAGCGCCGCTGCACTGTTAGCCGTCCTTCGCGCGTATTCGGGATGAGCCAGCCGTCTTCCTGCAACTGCTCCCCGATGGCTCTGGTGGTGAAGCTCAGCGACTGCGTCGGTCTGATCTCTCTGAGCGAAATCTCCGGCAGCAGGTAGACAAACTCTGCGTCGGTGTAGCCGATCACGGGCGTCCCGGGGCGGATGTCGTCTTCGCTGTCCACATCGATCAGGCGCACGCCCCCGCTGGCCAGCAGCTGCCCCAGGGTGTCGGGGAACCCCTGTCCGGCGCGCTCCTTATGTTGGTCAG
>CAZQIJ010000740.1:0-1951 GCA_964592955.1 uncultured Anaerolineaceae bacterium | reverse complement strand
AGCCACGTCACCGTCTCCTCCCGCATCACGCTGGGCCGCCAGGTTTCGGTCAGCGCCAACACCCATGTGCGGCACGACGTGCCGGACGGGCATTTTGTCTATCACGACGCCGCCAGAACCGCCAAACTCCCGCCAATGAGAAAAACCGCATGAACGAATCCGCCTTGAAAAAAATCTTCGCCGAGACCTTCGAGCTCTCGCCCTAAGCCATCAACGACAACCTGCAGTACCAGCAGACCCCGCGCTGGGATTCCATCGGGCACATGGCATTGGTCGCCGCACTGGACGACGCCTTCAGCATCATGCTGGACACCGACGACGTGATCGACATGAGCAGCTACAAAAAAGCAAAAGAGATATTGAGCAAATATGGCATCACTTTCGAGACTTGACGGCAAAATCGCCCTAGTCACCGGTGCCTCGCGCGGCATCGGCCGTGCGATTGCGCTGACGCTGGCCAAACACGGTGCGCACGTCATCGCCAACGCCCGCAGCGAGGACAGCCTGCACAGCCTGAAACAGGACATCACCTCCTCCGGCGGCACCTGCGACACCCTGCCCTACGACGTCGCCTCGTATGATCACGTCAAGCAGGCCTTCACCACCATTTATCAAAAGCACAAACGCCTCGACATCCTCGTCAACAACGCAGGCATCCTTGAAGACGCCCTGCTGCCAATGATTTCGCAAAAAAGCGTCGAGCGCACCTTCGCCGTCAACAGCGCGGGCGTCATCTACCACATGCAATATGCCGCGCGCCTGATGCAGAAGCACAAAAGCGGCAGCATCATCAACATGAGCTCCATCATGGGCCGCCGCGGCAACGAAGGCCAGGTGCTCTATTCCGCCAGCAAGGCCGCCGTCATCGGCGCGACCCTGTCGGCCGCGAAAGAGCTCGCCCCCGCCAACATCCGCGTCAACGCCATCGCCCCGGGCGTGATTGATACGGACATGATCCGCGCCATCCCTGCGCCGAAGCTCGCGCAGCTGACGAACACCATCGCCCTCAAACGCCTCGGCACCGCGCAGGACGTCGCCAACATGGAGCTCTTCCTCGCCTCCGACAGCTCGTCCTACATCTCCGGCCAGGTCATCGGCGTGGACGGAGGCATGTGATGGGCTTCTGGATCCTCACCGCCTATAACGACCAAGACCCCGTCTTCATCGAAAATAATGCGCCCGTCACCAAAGCCGCGCTGCAAGCGCGCTGCACGGCCATCCTCTCCCAACTGCCGAAGGCAAAATCCCTCGGCTTCATCCTCGCCGACAATTCCACCAACTCGCTCGCCGCGCTGCTCGCCTCCCTGCAAGGCCAGCACGCCTCCCTGCTGCTCGATCCCAAAATCGCCCCCCCGCTGCTCGAGCGCCTGATCGACACCTACCAGCCTCACTGGCTCCACACCCATGGCACGCTGGAAATGCGCAACACCCCCGCCATCACCCTCTTCCCCGATCTCGCCCTCATCCTCCCCACCTCCGGCACCACCGGCAACCCGAAGATGGTGCGCCTCTCCGCCGCCAACATCGCAGCCAATGCGCAATCCATCGCGGAATACCTGCACCTCACCCCGCAGGAAAAACCCCTCACCAGCCTACCCGTCTATTACAGCTACGGTCTTTCCGTCATCACAAGCCACCTGCATGCAGGCGCACCCATCGTGCTCGCCGCGCCGGACATACTCGCCAAACCTTTCTGGGACACCGCAGGTGCACAACACATCACCTCGCTTGCCGGGGTCCCCTACACCTACCAGATGCTCTGGCAGATGCGCCTCTACAGCAAATTCCCTTCAAGCCTGAAAACCCTCACGCAGGCCGGCGGTCGCTTAAGCCCCGCCTTGCTCGAAAAAATCCTCCCCTTCATTGCTGAGCGCCATCTCGATTTCTACATTATGTACGGCCAGACGGAAGCCACCGCCCGCATCAGCTACCTGCCGCCCGAGCATCTCGC
>CAZQIJ010000739.1:0-1959 GCA_964592955.1 uncultured Anaerolineaceae bacterium | reverse complement strand
ATCCTTAACCGCCCAGCCCTCGGCATCGTATTCGTAGCCCGCCTCCACCATCAGCGCGCGTGCCCGTTCCATATCATAAGGATACGCAACATCGCGCACCTGCTCCCGATAACCGAAGACCGTTTCGGACAACGGACCGTACTGAACGACGGCGTTATCCCCGGTGGCGACTGTTACCAGAAGTTCACGGTTGATGGCGTGGGCGAATGCCTGACGCACCAGCAGGTTGTCGAACGGCGCACGACTGTTATTGAAGTCAAGCTGTGGCGCAGAGCCGTCCAGCAGTTCCCGTTGGATCGTGAAAGCCCCACTCTCTTCCAGACGGTTGGCATCGGCAGCGGTGGGTGCCAGGGAAGCGTCAATTTCGCCTGCTTCCAGTCCTGCCATGATGGTGGCATCATCGGGAACCACGCGATAGATAATGTTGTCCAGGTAGGCGGGTCCGCCATGTGTGAAAGCCGGTCCCCAGGCAAAGTCGTCATAACGCGATAGGACCACACGATCCCCTGGAATGTACTCGGTCACCTGGAATGGACCTGCGCTGACAGGATTGCGTGCAAACTCCTCCTCGCCAACGGTCTCGAAATAGTTTTTGGGATAGGGTGCCCAGAAAGGATAGTTACGCGCCAGGTTCCACAGGAATGTGGAATTGGGCAGTGCCATGTTAATTACGAATGTATATGGATCAGTCGCTTCCACCCCTGCGACCCCGATCATCCCCGCGCCAGCAGTTGGCGAGGCAGTGGCGGGATCGAGCAGGCGTTCAAACGTGAACACATAATCCTCCGCAGTCAGCGGATCGCCGTTATGGAAGGTCACATCCTGACGCAGTCTGAAGGTATATTTCAGCCCATCCTCGGCGACTTCCCAGCTCTCCGCCAGGTAGGGCACGATTTCTTCGGTCGCCGGGTCAACCGCCAGCAGACCGGCACCGATGTTCCACCACACGCCGTAGATCACGCCGCCACCGATCAGTTTGTGGATGTCCAGCGTACCGCCTTCCTGCGTGACAGCGTACACGTATTCTCCGCCGGGTTGCGGGTCGGACTGTGCCCACACGCTGCCTACAGCCAGCAGCAGGGCGACAACGATGACAACAAACAAGATTCTTTTCATGACTTCCTCTCCTGAACTCAACAATCTTTGAAAGCAACCTTATAGAACAACCTGCACGGGCAAATGCGCAGCACACCCCGGTTCAGCACTCCCATCCACCAGTGAGGGTTGCGGTTAGCATCCAGCGCTCGCGTGTGTTCGCCCCAACTGCGGGTGAACCAGGTGAGATGGATGCCGCCCGGATAGACCACATCAGCCCAGGTATCGAACAGCGAGAAGCGCGGCGCGGCGGCTTTGACCGCCGGATGCCCCTGGCTGGCGATGCGCTCTGCGGTGGTGCCATCATACGATACACCCGTTACCCCCACACACCCATCAGACCAGGGCTGCTGGATCACCCAATCAATGACATCCAGATAGTCACACACTTCATCATGCGAAAACGCCCCCGAATTGTGCCCGAAGGATGCTCCCGAACCGCGTGCATCCACGCTGATCCAGGCATAGCCGTTGTTGACGAAGCGGCGGAGCATCAGATAAAGCTGTTCGCGGTACAGCCACCACGCCAACGGCGTGAGCCGGCGGTGGCGATGGTAGCGCGTTGCCTGCATGATCGTGGGCAGCGGCTGTCCGGCATAGGCGGGTGGCAAATAGACGGTGACAGCGATGTGTGTGCCATCCCGCACAACCACATACTGGGAGGCTTTGCGTATCGTGTGGAAAGCTCGCCAGGGAACAGGTGGATTGACCTTGTACGTCTTGAAGTTTGCATCCCTGTAGCTGGCCTGATTCATGGACAATCACCCCTATGGTCACTACCATGGGATTTTGACCCATCAGATCACGACTGCCTATCCAGGAATCAGGTAATCCTGTTACCTGAAATCAGGTAAACACGCGGAT
>CAZQIJ010000738.1:0-1970 GCA_964592955.1 uncultured Anaerolineaceae bacterium | reverse complement strand
GGGGCTCGCTACAGCCTGCTCCTGGCACGTGATATGCTGCTGACGAGTCAGGGGATGCGCGCGGTTCCAGCACCAATCGACGTAGCAGAACTCTTTACAGCTCTCCACGAAATGCGCGGCACGCACTGGTCACGTCACGAAGTCCTTACACAGGTCGATCCGCAAACACCCATGCTGCTGGCAGACTGGTTGGGAATGCTTCAGATTCTGGTCAACCTGACGACCAATGCCATAGATGCGATGCCCACTGCGGGCAAACTTACGTTGTACGCAGCCCCCCATGCGAACGGCGTGCTCCTCAAGGTCAGCGACAGTGGTACCGGCATCGCAGAGGCGCATCTTCGGCGCATTTTTGACCTGTTCTTCACCACCAAAACCGGACACGAACGGGGCGTGGGCCTGCATGTCGTGAAGTCACTCATGCAGGAATATGGTGGTAGTATCGGCGTTGAATCTGTTCCGGGTACTGGCACGACATTCAGTCTCGTGCTTCCTGCTGCAGCCACCGTTCCGTGATTGCACTGATGTCTGCGCCAGTCCCATACTCACGGTAGCTGAGGGCTGCCGGGAAACCGCTGAGGGTGACGGAAACATGCTTGAGCAGCAGAGTCGGAATGCCCAGGCTGTGCAGTAGTCCGATCTCGTAAAGGAGTGCGGGATCGTCAGACGTAAGATCAACGACAGCGTAACGGCTCATCTGAATCGGTATGCACGTGCGGCAGTGAGAAACACGCTTACCTTCACCAGTCACCGGAAGCTGCACTGATAAGCCAATCTGCGTAACAGCCTGGTGTGCGGCCTCTGCAAAACCACTCATGGTCTTGGGGGTCAGGCGCAGAAAGACCCGCACTCTATCCAGATAACCATCGCGGATTGCTGATGTCTGATCACAAGCAAACGCGCCATGTGGGCACTGTACCGCAACTGGCGGTTCTGTAGTCTTCACACCCATACCGCGACGCAGGCCATATCCTGTAATCCGCTCCGGCAGGTGTTCTGCTGAGATACGTCCCTCCTGCGCACGGGCCACAGCCAAACGAATCGCGTCCTGAAGTTCACGTACATTGTCTGGGAATGGATACGCGATGAGACGTTCCACGGCGTCTGACATCAGCTCGGGCTGACGATCAGATGTGGCGTACTTGGTAATAAAATACTGAGCCAGAAATGGGGTATCGTTGTGGGTCGCATCACGTCTTTCCCTGAGCGCTGGAACCTTTAGGACATGCTCCGCAAGCAGTTCATAAAGCGCCCGGTTAAACAACCCCGCCGCGATTTTGTCTTCCAGATCTTCGCCGTCCAGGCCAATGACGCGGGTAGTGAGTGGAGCGGAGTCTGCGCTGCCGACAGAAATTGTCCCTGTCTGGAGAGCAAGAGCCAGGGTCTGCTGCAATCTGTCAGATAAGCCAGAAACACTGTCCAGCACCAGTGTGCCATGACTCAGCGTTTGCAAATAGCCCGGAAACCAGGTGCCGTCGGCTTCTGCATAGCCGAATAAGCTGCGTTCCAGGGTGCGTTCAGAGAGGCTGGTGCAGTTAACCAGCGCGAAGCCTTGCCGCTGGCTGCCTAAGTGAATTGCCTCGGCCAACAGTCCCTTACCCGTTCCACTGGGGCCCAGGATCATGAGACGGTCATCGGTTTCTGCCTGTTTCGCAGCCTGGCTGACCACCGTCTTCATGATGGTGGTGCTGTAGAGAAAACGATCCGGGAAAATTAACTTACCCTCGATCTTTCCTCGTTGTTTTTCCAGTCCTGCCAGATACTGTTTGCGAACATCAACCGCCGCCCGAATCGTAAGGCGGGCATGGCTGTAATCCAGCGGTTTCGTCAGGTAATCGTAAGCCCCATTCTTAAGGGCCTGCTGCGAATATTCAAACGAGCCGTATCCGGTAAAGATGATGACCTGAACATCTGGGCGATATTTCTTGATGAAGTTAAGAATACTCATCCCCCCGCCCGCGTCCCCAATT
>CAZQIJ010000737.1:0-1974 GCA_964592955.1 uncultured Anaerolineaceae bacterium | reverse complement strand
CCCCCCCCAACCGCCTGCCTGAGTAGTTACCTTGGAGCTATAGCCCTGTGCTGAACCGGTAGCCGATCCCTGGCACGGTGAGGATCAGGCGCGGGTCACCGGGATCATGTTCAACTTTCTCGCGCAGTCGGCGCACGTGGGCGTTAATGGTGCGGTCGCTCTCGATGTCTGCCGTATACCCCCACACGGCGTCCAGAATCTGCTGACGCGTGAGTGCCTGGCCCGGATGCTGGGCGAGATAAGCCAGCAGGCGAAACTCCGTCGGCGTCAGGTTAAGGGGGCGCTCGCCACGCCAGACCTGCATACGCGTGCGGTCAATGACCAGATCTGCCGCGTGAATCAGGTCGCTGTCTGTCAGCGCCAGTTCGCCATATGCGCGCCGCAGCAGCGCCCGCACGCGTGACCGGACTTCCTGCAGGCTGTACGGTTTGGTCATGTAATCGTCCGCACCCATCTCCAGCCCCAGTACTTTGTCCACCTCTTCATCGCGCACAGTGAGAATCAGGATCGGTTGGCGCAGTTTGAGCATCCGCATCTGGCGGCAGAAATCAAAACCAGAGCCATCGGGGAGGCGGATGTCCAGGATAATCAGATGCGGGTTATGGTCACGCGCGAATGCCACACCCGCTTGCCCGGAGTCCTTCCAGGTAATCTGATAGCCTTCCCGCTCCAACCCTTCGCGCAGGCTGCCGGCCACCGCTGGACTGTCTTCGATAATCAGGATGTGATACTGCATGGTACACCTTTACAGGGGATCAACTTACCCGGTATGATCAGCAAAAGAGAGAAGTCTGGGTAAAAGCTATGGTACGTCCCTCAATTCGCTGGCAGCTCCCACTAAGTTACGCCGCCATTGCCTTCCTGGCAACCCTGATTCTGGGCGCGGTGCTTCTGGCGCTGCTGCGCGATCACTACGCCGGACTGGAACGCGATTTCCTGCAGGGTAATGCGCTGGCCATGAGCGAGCTGGTGGGCCGGATCTGGGAACAGCAAATCCCGCCGGAGTTGTTTGCACAACGGGTGCGTCGCTTTGCCATCCTGCCGCAAACCCGGCTCATTGTGCAGAACCTGCGCGGTGAGATTATTGTGGATTCCGGCATTCCACGCAACGCTTTCACGGTTACGCTGCCGCAGAACGCCGAAACCGCCTGGGATGGTGTAATGGTGCCAGAGCAGTCCCAGGCGGGTTCTCTTAGCCTGGAAGGTGCTTCGTTGATGTTTGGCACCACCCCTGCACCCGGCGACAACATAATTCAGTTTGTCGCCTCTGCACCTTTTGGTGTAAGCCTGGCGCGCGCACCAGAGCATACGGTCAATGCGGTGTCTGACGAGTGGGTTATGATCAGTATTCCGGGGCGTTATGGGCAGACGCTAGGCTACCTGACCCTGATGGGTGGCCCGGCTGTGGGGCGCGATATTGTCGAGAGTGTGATGCGGGGTTGGTTGTTGTCGTGCGCAGCGGCGGTTATGATTGCCGCGCTGGTGGGGTGGTGGATAAGCCGTTACCTGACCGCGCCGCTTACCACGCTCACCTATGCGACCACACGCATGGCATCTGGCGATCTGACCGCGCGCTCCACGGTGCAGCGCCGCGATGAACTGGGGGCACTCTCCGCTGCGTTTAACGAGATGGCGGCGCGCATGGAAGCGAACTTCACGGCGCTGCGCCGTTTCGTGGCGGATGCGGCACACGAATTCTGCACCCCGCTCACTGCGCTCCGCGCCAACATCGAGCTTCTGGGGGAGGAGCCTGGTGGGGGACATGACACTGAAGGGATACGTCCTTTAAGCAGCGTACTGGATCAGATCACGCATCTGGAAACGCTCACCCGCGATCTGCTCGATTTGTCTCGCCTCGAAGCGGCTGCGCTGCCAGAAGAAGTCTGCGCTGTTGATGTCGTGGAAGAAATTCGCAGCCTCAGTGAAGTGTATGCCTCGCGGGCCGAGCAGCGTGACCTGGACTTCCAACTGGTG
>CAZQIJ010000736.1:0-1984 GCA_964592955.1 uncultured Anaerolineaceae bacterium | reverse complement strand
CTGTTGGGGTCGGCGATGGGGTGTGTGACGAAGTCGCTGTTGCTGTTGGGGTCGGTGTTGGGGTGTGTGACGGAGTTGCTGTTGAGGACGGCGATGGGGTGAGGGTAGGGGTGCGGCTGATGGCGGGGGATGCAGTCAGCGTAACACGCTCTGCTGCGGCGCTGCTGCTGGTGGAAGATGCCGCCACGAGGACGGCTGATGGGGGATTCAGTCCGGCACCACCGCTTACCAGAATCACACCTAACGCACCGCAGAAGACCAGCACAACGATAAACATCACCGCCAGCCACGAAGTGCGCTGAGGTTCTGGCAGCACTCCCGTCGCTGTCAGCGGATTCAGTATCGACTCGCTGGACGTTGCTGGATTTTCTGCGCGCATATCGATGAGGACGGTGGTATCGAGGGCCTTCTGAACCGCCTGGCCGAAAGTGAGCGCGAACGCCCCGGCGGTGATGAAGCGGTCATCGGGGCGTTTTGCCAGCCCTTTCAGCAGCACGTCATCCAGCGCCTTTGGCAACTGTGGGTTGATCTGGCTGGGACGCGGCGGGTTCATCGTCAGGTGCTGGTTCAGGATCACCATGTCATTCACACCCGTAAACGGATAGCGCCCGGTGGCCAGCAGGTAGGCGATAACTGCCAGCGAGTAGATATCCGAACGGTAATCGAGATCCGTTTTGCCTGCGGCCTGCTCTGGGGACATATACTTGGCAGTACCGGGCATGGGCTGGCCGGTACGGGTGAAGAACTGCGTGGCGTCCATCACGCGGGCGATGCAGAAATCCGTCAGCAGGGCGTTGTCGTCGTCATCCAGCAGGATATTGCCCAGCTTCAGGTCACGGTGTACCACGAACTCGCGGTGCGCATAATCCAGCGCGCTGGCAATCTGTTCCAGGATGCGGGCGGTGCGGCGCAGGCTGATGCGCGGCTTTGCGGCCAGGTCATCGGCCAGGCTGCCCCCTGGCAGGTAATCCATCGCCAGAAACAGCCGACCTTCAAATTCGCCGAAGTGATAACTGGCAACGATGTACGGATGGCTGAGTTTGCTGGCGATCCTGGCTTCCTGCTCAAAGCGCTGGACGACATCCTCGTAAATTGCCAGGTTCTCCTGCAGCACCTTCAGCGCCGCGATTTTCTGCGTGCGGTTGTCTACGGCCTTATAGACGATAGCCATCCCGCCGGGTTTGATGCGCTCCAGAATGTAAAACGATTCAAACTGCGTGTGAACAAGCGGGTCGCTCATAACGTCCTGCAGCCGTTAGGATATTTGAAACGGTTTGTATCTTACTGACAAGTGCGGTAAATTGCCAGCGGTCTCACGAACCTGACATCATTACAAACGATGATTTTTTGGGGAGCCTTCACATGAATTACAGGAAATTAGTTGCAACCAGGCACGACAAGACTTTCAGAAATGCAGTTGAAATTCAGGATGTAGAACTCGCTGATCCGCTTCCGGGTGAAGTGACCATCCGCAACCGCTATGCAGGGGTGAACGCGGCAGATACGATGATGGCGGCGGGGCGCTATCTGCTCCCAACACCCGTACCCTGCGACATGGGCAGCGAAGCCATCGGCGAGGTGATCGCTGTGGGGGACGGTGTCGATCATCTGAGTGTGGGAAGCACGGTGCTGGTCAATGCCATCGGCTGCGGTTACCGCGAGTACTACACGGCGTCTGCCCGCCGCATTGTGCCGATGCCCGCCGCCACACCAGAAATGATGAGCCTTTCTATTGGTGGTCTCACCGCGTCGCTGGGGCTGACGACGGGGGAGATGAAGGACGGAGACAAGGTGCTGGTGACTGCCGCCGCCGGGGGTACCGGGCAGTTCGCTGTGCAACTGGCCAAGCTGGCCGGGAACCACGTCATCGGCACATGCAGTTCAGACGAAAAAGCCGAACTGCTGCGGTCGATGGGTGTGGACCGGGTCGTGAATTACCGCAAAGAGGCGCTGCGCGACGTGCTGAAATCCGAGTATCCGCGCG
>CAZQIJ010000735.1:0-1984 GCA_964592955.1 uncultured Anaerolineaceae bacterium | reverse complement strand
CCCCCCCCCCCCCCCCCCCCCCCCGCGCCAGTGCCACCACAACCACCAACAGCGCCGCGCTCACAGGCCACACCCACGCCAGATCACCGGGGCCGCCCGCACCGGTCAGCGCTTCGCCGCGCCGAATGCGCAGCAGCCGGTAGTCGCGCGTGGCTTCGCGCAGCGCGTCGTCGCTGAGGACACGCGGATTCACCCCGGCCAGCTTTGCCGCAAATCCGCTGTCCATCAGCACCGCCTTCAGCAGCGGGAACGCCCCAGGCTGGCTGGTGATGTCTTCGGCGGTGGCCATAAACCGCCCGTCCGGCAGCCACACTTCCACGCTCGGCTTGGCCATGAGGTTGCGGTACCAGTCTGAGATGCTGCCGAACCCGGCAGTGCAGTAAATGTCCCCATCAAACTCGGTATAGTTGACCGGCGTCAGGCGGCGCAGCCCAGTCTTGCGCCCGATGTGGGCAATGACCATGTAGCGCCCCAGGGTATCCGGCCACAGGCTCAGATACGGCCCATAGCCCAAACGCCAGTTGAGGATCATCAGCTTGTTGATCCAGCGAAAGATCTGGCGCATGTTTTCTTCCATCATGTCCTGCTCTCTTTCCCGGTGTGCGGGTGGATATTTCCTTCTGTTCAAGGTGGGCAACTGCCCATAGAATCATACGTCAGCTTTTGCCATTGGATATACAAGGTTGGTTTGCCCATGCGCCGTTTCTGTGTGCTGCTCCTGCTCGTTGTGATGACCGCTGCCCGCGCGCAGCCCGCGCCGCCAGCCTTCCCAGACGTTAACCCGCGTTTCGGCATCGTTGAGGGGATGTGGTATCCTGACTTAACCTGCGACCTGGGGGTGGGCTGGGAGCGCATCATCTTCGACTGGTCGCAGCACCAGCCCACCGGCCCGGACGACTGGTATACCCTCAGCGTGGATGACCGCTGGCTGAAGAACGCCAACGCCTGTAACCGCGAAGTCGTCGCCATCGTGAAGCATGTGCCAGACTGGGCCACAGACGGCACACCAGGGCCGGGCGTCCCCACCGGCCTCACGCTGCCGCTGGACGATCCCGGCAACGTGTGGGCGAATTTTATGCGCCGCACCGCCGCCTATTACGCCAGCCGGGGGGTTCACCGTTTTATCCTGCTGAACGAACCAGATATCAGCCGCGAAACGTATGGTTTCGAGTTCGAGGGTGAACTGGAAGACTATTACCAGATGCTGCGTGTGGGCGCGCTGGCCGCGCAGCAGGGCAGCCCACACGCGGTGATTCATCTGGCTGCCACCACCTACTGGCACGACGCCAATACTGGCCGCCGTCTCTACATGGATCGCCTGCTGGAACGCATCGCGCAGGATCCAGAGGCCGCCGCGCATAATCACTATTTCGATGTCTTCAGCCTGCATATCTACTTCCGCACCGAGACGATCCCGCAGATCGTACACACCATGCGCGACATGCTCCAGCGCAACGGCATGGGCGATAAAGCGATCTGGATCAACGAGACCAACGCGTCGCCCAACCTCGACCCCAACTGGCCGGTGACGCGCCCTCAGTTTCAGGTCACGCTCGACCAGCAGGCCGCTTTCATCGTACAGGCGTCGGCGCTGGCGCTGGCTTCGGGCGTAGAGCGCATCGCCGTCTACAAACTTTATGACCAGATGCTTGCGCCGGGCGGCGAGTCGTTCGGGCTGCTCACGCCGCGCCAGCCGCAGGTCACCACCGATCCGGTGCCGCGCCCCGCCTTCTATGCCTACCAGATGGTCATCGACCGTTTCAACGGCGTCACCGCTGCGGAATGGGCGGCCAGCGCACGCCTGGACCTGGTGCGGCTGACGCATCTCGGCGGCCACCAGACCTGGGTCGCCTGGGCGAAGACGGCAGCGCCAGCGCGCCTGGAGATCGGCGCGACCGCCGATAAAGCCTATCTCATCGATCAGCTTGGGGGGATGCGCGTGCTGCGCCCTCAGGACGGCGCTTATGTGCTGGATCTGCCAGCC
>CAZQIJ010000734.1:0-1993 GCA_964592955.1 uncultured Anaerolineaceae bacterium | reverse complement strand
GTGACTGAAGCGCTGCGCGAGATGGGGTTCAGCGCGGGGGGCATGGGCGACTTTCTGAACCAGCTTAACCAGTTTTTTGGCACCATGCGGCTGATGCTGGGCGGGATAGGTGGGGTGGCGCTGCTGGTGGCGGCCTTCGGTGTCGCCAACACGATGACGATGGCGATTCTTGAACGCACCAAAGAAATCGGCCTGATGAAGGCCATCGGCGCGACTGATCGTGATGTGATGACCGTTTTCCTGATTGAAGCGGGGTTGGTGGGATTATCCGGGGGCGGCGCAGGCATTGCGCTGTCTTATGTGTTGCAGAACCTTGTCAACGAAGCGATTGCTAATCTGCCAGCCGGGGATCAGACCGGCGGCATTTCGTTCCTGCCTATCGACCCGGCACAGATCGGCGGCAACCTGATGATCATCCCCACGGAACTGGCGCTGTTCGCACTGATGCTGGCAACTGCCGTTGGATTGGGTGCAGGATTGCTGCCAGCGCTGCGCGCCGCCCGTATGCCGCCCGTGATTGCGCTCAAGACCGAGTAGCCCTTAAAGCAGACATAACATCCGACGGCTATAATATGCGAAAGCCTATCTGCTGTGAGGATTTAGCCATGCCGGACCGCAATGATGAACACAGTTATGGCATTGAGGTGACCTGGAAAACGCCCAACTATGCTGTCGTCACCTCTCAGGGAGAAATGTCTCGTCAGGCGATAAACGCGTGGGCAGATACCGTCATTGCCACGATCCAAACGCACAATTCCAGCCAACCGCTGTTTCTGCTGGTGGATCTTACGCACCCCAACCAGAAATACAGCCTGCACGGTATCGAACGCTCACGCGATGTTTATCGCAGCATTCCGCATCAGAAATCGGTCACGTTCGCAGTCGCGGTGGCACAGGGCCCTGTGCATCATCTGGCGATGATCTTCCTGACGCGTGTTTTTGTGGGCGATGGGGTGACGTATAAGGTCTTTGGCACCGCATCTGAAGCTGGCGCGTGGCTCCAGCTTCAGCACGACGCGCGAACCCAAACACCATCGTAGCGGGGTGTATCCTGACCAGCCCTGGCCGCATCAGGCGCACACAGCGGCACAGATGCGGGTCAGGGCCAGGTGCTGCGATGCTAGATCAGCAGCCGCATGGGGTTTTCGATCAGCGCTTTCAGTTCCTGCAGGAAGGCCGCGCCTTCTGCCCCATCGCTCACACGATGATCAACGCTGATGGTGATCTTGATACGGGTCTCGATGCCGATTGAGCCATCCGCCTTCACCACCGGGGCCTTTCGTCCGGATCCGATGGCGATAATGCCAGCTTCTGGCGGGCTGATAATGGCGCTGAAGACTTCGACATCAAAGGGGCCGAGGTTGCTGGTCGTAAACGTGCTGCCCTGAATATCCTCTGGTTTGACCTTGCCGTCACGGGCGCGCGCGATCATCTCTTTGTTTTGTGCTGCCAGCACCCCCAGCGCCACTTTGTCTGCATCTTTCGCCACCACGTTCATAAGGCCGCCATTCGGCAGCGCAACGGCGATGCCAATGTTGATGCGTTTGTGATGCACAAGCCTGTCGCCATAGTAGTGTGTGTTCAGGTTCGGGAACTTATGCAGCGCCAGCGCAGTCGCTTTAACAATCATGTCATTGACACTGATTTTGACACCGTCCTCACCCATGCTGGCATTTACCTGCTGGCGCAGTTGCAGCAGCGGGTCAAGGTTGATGTCCGATGTCACGTAGAAATGCGGTACCTGCTGCTTGGCTTCCACCGTGTTGGCCGCGATGCGTGCCCGCATGCGCGTAACATCGATGATATCCACATCCGGGCCTTCTGGCGCTTTGCGCACCGGCATACCCGCCATCTGCGTGGCGACGGCAGCAGGCGGCGCGGCGGCGCTGGGGGCAGCGGCAGGCGCAGCACCAGGCTGGAAGTTTTCCACATCCGCCTTGACGATACGTCCACCGGGGCCGCTGCCGGCGACGCCGGCCAGGTCAATGCCGCG
>CAZQIJ010000733.1:0-1993 GCA_964592955.1 uncultured Anaerolineaceae bacterium | reverse complement strand
CTCTGGCCGTTGACCAGGGCGGGCCGCACTTCGCCATCAGCCTCAAACAACGTGACCGACCACACCGGCAGCAGCAGCAGGCGCAGGGTCATCTGTTTGATGGCGGTGTAAATATCGATGCGGACTTCGGCGCTGCCGGTCGCACGGTCATACTTGGCGCGCATGGCCTTGCCGACGATCTCGTGAACGTCCATCGCCGCCTTGTCGAAGTCGATGTCATACAGTTCGGCGGCGTGCTGTGCGATGCGCTCCGGGGAATAGCTTTCGGCACGATCCAGGCGAAATGTGCCCAGTTTTGCCGTCATTTTGCGCGGTGGCCTGGTGACGGCGCACACCAGCACGTTGTTCACCAGCTCCGGCAGCGTCTCGCTGGAATAGGGGATCAGCGGGCTGTCCTCGCGGGATGACAGGCTGCGGTGATCGATGCGGGTGCGGGTGACATCACAGATCACGTCAAAGGCCCAGTAGGGCAGAAAAAGGCCGCTGATCTCGGTGCGGGTGACGCGGTTGGTGTTGAAGAGCCCTTTGAGCTTTTCGCCGACGCTGCCGAGCCTGTCCTGAACTCTCTGCAAGGCAGAATCGCGCCGTAATTGAAACGGCACAAGCGCATCTGGCTGCTGGAACGAGCCGAGCGCGTCTTTCTGGATCACGTTCACCGAACCGCAGAAGGGGCAGGTCTGGGAGAGGCGGCGGGCGGGCATCGTTCGCGTGGCCCCACACCCCTTGCATTGCAGCAGATGCTCCCCTACCTCCCATTGTACGGGCTGCGCGCGGCGCTTGAGCATGGCCTGAGACAGCATGGCCGCTTTGCCGCCGCGTTTGGCACCCGGCGCGCGGTAACCGCAGGTGCCGCACACAATTTCGCCGCTGGCGTCATCGTCCTGGAGCGTCGCCGCGCTACAGCGGGGGCAGCGCACCGCCTGTGTGCTGACCTGGACCGCCGCGCCCGCGCTCACCTGTTCCGGCGTCGCATAGGCATCGACGGCAATGTCTTCCAGTTCGCCGTTGAGGATCATAAGTTCGCGCTGCGCTTCGAGGTGATTCGGTTCCAGCGCCAGCAGCGATGTGAGGTAGTCGCGGCGTTCGGCGTCGTCTTCGCACAGGCGTGCCAGCCACAGCAGGCCATCGGTAAAATCGCGTTCATACGCCATACAGCGTTTAAGCGCTTTAATGGCCTCGTCCCAGTTCTGGCGTCTGACCATATCCATCGCGGTGGTAAAGGCGGCTTCCACATAGGGTTCGACGCCGCCGCGCTGCGAAATATGATAGGTGGCACGGTAGCGGGTGCGGTCCCGCTGGCGCACAGGCGGCGATACCGGCGCGGGCGCAGGACGCGTGGGCTGGCTGCTGGCATCGCGGACGACATAGCCGCACTGGCGGCAGGTCATGCGGTCTTCCATGATGGCGAACGTTCCCTCTGCGCCGCACTGCGGGCAGGTGGATGGGGCGAGACGGCGAAGTGAGCGTATCTGAGACATCGTACACCTCGATGACTTCTGGATGCTGAACGTGAATGGGATGGCAGGCCGCGTTCTGGCGGGTGACGCACTGAAGTCACGGTCTGATCTGCTGGGACAAAAACGCCTCGACTTGTTCACGGAACGGCAGCGCCGGTATCGCGCCGCGCCGTGTGGTCGTCAGCGCGCCTACGGCATTTGCAAAGCTCAGCATGGCGCGCAGGTGCGCGTCATCGCCCAGGCTTTCCGGGCCGCGCTCCAGGATCTGTGTCAGAATTCCGGCCACAAAACCATCCCCCGCGCCGGTAGTATCGACCGCGCGCACGCTGTAACCCGGGATCTCGATCAGGTGGCCGTCGGCAGTCAGGGCGACCGCGCCATGCGAACCGCGCGTCATGATGATCAGGCGGTTGCTGTCCTGCCGCAGGCGGGCGGGGTCACTGGTGCCGGTCAGGAATTCGCATTCTTCCTCGCTGACCTTCACCAGATGCGCGTGGCGCATACCCGCCATCATGCCTGCGCGGGCAAGGTCAGGG
>CAZQIJ010000732.1:0-1994 GCA_964592955.1 uncultured Anaerolineaceae bacterium | reverse complement strand
ACATCGAACAGGACAAGCACAGTTCTGATACAATAAGAAGCTGGTAAACGAGCCAACAGGTTCAACGATGTCTGAACGTCAGATCGAAGCGCGGGGACGTGATTACCTGAGTGTGCAGCGCACACGGCCCCGCAATCTTGTATCGCAACTTACGACTGTCACACTTCAGCCGGTCTATTTCTTTCGCACGCTGCCGCGCATCGACGACACCCGCCAATGGCTTTGGGCCGCAATCCTTATCATTGCGCTCAGCGCCTTCAGCACCATGCGCCATGCCGAACTGGTGAACGGCACCAGCCAACCACCCGTAGATGCGGCACCGGTCGATTTTGGCGGCCCGGTGCCGGACGGTGAATTTGGGGGTGTGCCTGGCGGTCTTCCCGGCGGCGATCTTGGAGGGTTTCCGCCTGGCGGTCTTCCTACGGCACCGTCCACTGACGGTGTTGATGCCGGTGCCAGCACCAGCGAAAGCTGGACCACGGTCGCCACCGTTGGCGCGCAGTACCTGCTGAACTGGGTCATACTGGCGCTGCTGCTGATAGAGGCTTCCTTGCTCAGCGGGCGTGCGCCACGATTGGGGACGAATTTCCAGATTGCCATCTGGTCAAGCATTCCGCTGGCGCTGATGGCTGCGCTCCAGCTCATCTACTTTGCATCCGGGGGGCGCGTGGGCGCACCGGGCATCTCGGCGCTTCTGCTTGAGTGGCCAGGGTTTGCGGAGCGTTCTCCCACCGAGCAGGCACTGCTGTTCTCGGCGGCTTCGGTGCTCACGCTGTTTTGGTTGTGGTCACTCTATCTTATCTACTTTGGCGCGCGCTTTGCCCTCAGTGGCAGGCGGATCCCTGCGCTGTTAGTCGTCATAAGCTGGATCGCCATCGTGATTGTGGTACCCGTCGTGACGGGCAGCGTGGCCGTGCCTGACATGCGCCCTGCGGCAGATGAAATGAGTATCGATCCTTTGGAATTCTCGTTCGACCCGGCATCAGCCTCGCAAGATCCTGAAGTGACCGCCGAACCAGCCCTGGTAAACCCTGACGTGATGCTCACCGAAGAGGCACCCGCAAATGGCAGCGGCGGCACCGAGGACGGGCTCAGTAAAGAGACCGAGGCGGATGCGGAAGAACGTCCGGAGTCAGCGCCGAAGGGTGAGGTCACGCCATGAGTGCTGAAACGATGGTCTCGGTGCGCAGCCTTCATAAGGATTTTCAACTGGGCGACCAGTGGGTGCATGCCCTGGACGATATTCATCTGGATATCCCGCAGGGGCAGTTTATTGGCATCATGGGGCCCAGCGGTTCGGGCAAAAGCACACTGCTCTATCTGTTGGGCGGGCTGGACAGTCCCTCGCATGGTGAAATCACCGTTGCGGGGCGGCGCGTTGATCGCATGAGCAGCGAGGCGCTGGCGCAGTTCCGGCGGGAAAAGATCGGGTTTATCTTTCAGGCGTTTCACCTGGTGCCCACGCTTACCGCCCTGGAGAACGTGGCACTGCCGGGTGTCTTTGCCAATATCCCGCGCGACCAGCGTGAGCAGCGCGCAACCAGACTGCTGACCGCCCTGGGGATGGCAGAACGGATGGAACATCGTCCTTCGCAGCTTTCCGGGGGGCAGCAGCAGCGTGTGGCCATCGCGCGGGCACTCTTCAACAATCCGCCCATCATTATGGCGGATGAACCCACCGGCGCGCTGGACAGCAAAACCGGCAAAGTCGTCCTGGATATGCTGCGCTACCTGGGCAGCAAACAAGGGAAAACGATCATTATCGTCACCCATGATGCGGGTGTTGCCAGCTATACCGACCGGATGCTGCATCTGAAGGACGGTCGCATTCTTCAGGATACGCTGCGCAGCGGGAATCCTACCTGGGCTGCACCGCTGCCGGAGAAAACATCGCCCCAAGCGCCCCAGATGGGGCGTGTGATGGATGAGGTGAATCATGATATGGCGTAAAATCACACTACTGCTGAGTATTTTGCTGCTGTGGGGAACAGTGT
>CAZQIJ010000731.1:0-1996 GCA_964592955.1 uncultured Anaerolineaceae bacterium | reverse complement strand
TGTCATCCGGGCGCGCCGCGCGCTGCTGCTCGCGCAGGCGGCGGCGCTGTTCGCGCACTTCGCGTTCCACAACATCCAGCGCGGCCTTTAACGCCGCTTTCGGATCTTCGTGGCGCTTGGCCACCGATATATCAGTGGGGCGCATATAAACCGTGACGGTCGCCTCGTACAGATACGTCGTCGCGCGGCCACGCACCGGCTGGTCGAAGTGGACATTGGCCCCGGTAATATCCTGGTTGCCCTCGCCCAGCCCGCGCAGCCGGGTTTCCGCCTCGCCAAACAGCAGATCTTCATAGGTGCTGTTCGGCTTCTGGTCAAAGTCGGCTTCGTTGCTGAACGCAATCGGGAAATCGTCAAAGCCGTTCTGCTGATCATTCATCGCTAAACTCCTCGCAATCTATGTTCAATTTACGCTTCGTTTTCGGCCATCAGGTCATACAGCCGTTCGGTATCGGCGCGGCGGCATAATTCCGTGCCGGGGTTCATCGCTGCGGATGCGCCCGCCGCCACCCCCCACAGCACCGCGCTGCGCAAACTTTCGCCCTGCGCCAGCGCCAGCACCAGCGCCCCAATCATGCTGTCCCCCGCGCCGATTTTGCACGCCAGCGGCACAACCGGGCTGGGAATGCGCTCGCTGCTGCTCTCTGTGACCATCAGCACACCCGCCAGACCCATCGACACCACCACCACCGCCGCCCGCTGCGCCCGCACCAGTTCCCGCGCTGCCGCTTCCTGGTCGCGTCCGTCACGTATCGGACGGCGCAATATGCCGCTCAGTTCCCTCATGTTGGGCTTCACCAAATACACGCCGCCTTCGTCCAGCGCCTGGCGCAGCGGCTCCCCGGCTGCATCCAGGATCACGCGAATGTTGGCGTCGCGGGCCACGCGCACCAGCTCCGCATAGAAGCTGTCTGGCACACCCGCTGGCAGGCTGCCGCTCACCACCAGATACTCCGCACCGTCCAGCACACTGCTGATTTCCTCTAAGCTGCGCTGGCATTCCACTTCATCAAGCGCCGGGCCAGGCATCAGATACCGGTAGTACAGCCCGGTGCTGTCGTCCGTCACGGTGACGCTTTCACGCGTCGTCCCCGTCACCGGAATCGGCAGATGCTCGATCTGGTCGCGCTCCAGCAGCTCATACAGCAGCAGCCCCATTGCGCCGCCAGAGGTATACAGCGCCAGCGACGTGCCCCCCAGCGTGCGCACGACGCGCGAAACGTTCAGCCCACCGCCGCCAGGCTGAGCCGATGGCGCGCTGCCCCTCATCTTGGCATAAGGGGTCATGTAGGGTACATGCATACTGCGATCCACAGCGGGGTTCATCGTCAGTGTCACAATCGCTTCCAGCTCCTCCATCACACGCCATTCCTGGTTTCGTAAATCCAATCGTCACGCGTGCAGCCCGCAGCGCGCATCCCCAGGCCACTTCTGCCGAAGGCCGCGCTTACAGCAAGCGTGACGGCAGCGCCGGGGGGCTTTAAACCCCGCTCCTCAGGGAGCAGGACTCTGACTGAGGGCGAGCGCGCCTCCATTTCGTTGGAGTTTTGTTGGATGTTTCATTTGCCGTTTTGTTTGCCGACCCGTCACATGCACTCCTATTCTGCGGCATCAGGGTTAAGACCGTCTGAAAGGTTGATCGTAATCTCGTAAGGTTGACACGAGGCCGGGGATAACGGCCTCGTAATAGTGGACACCGCGCCGTTGGGCCAACAAAAAGTGCCAGAGGAAGCCTTCCCCTGGCACTGGTTTTAACGCTTCTCCACAACGCGCGGTGCCTGGGGATGATGTCCCCCCAGCGCGCTACACCGCATGCACAGGCCAGACGTTATCCGGCGGCGGTGGGCGGATTTTCCGAGTCGATATCGTCCATCGTCATCTCGCCGTGCAGATCGCTGCCGCTTTCCTCACCGGTTTCCAGTGCGCCCGTCTCATAGTCTGCGGGGTCGAAACCTGCGGCTTCCAGCGCGCTGATCACCGCTTCCTGGCTGCCCAG
>CAZQIJ010000730.1:0-1999 GCA_964592955.1 uncultured Anaerolineaceae bacterium | reverse complement strand
GCCCAAGATCACGTACTCGTGTCGGCATCGCCAGCCGCTCGACCAATCCACGAATGACGGGCACATGCAGCAGATAGGGCGATAAGCGCCAGTCGAAGGTGGCGTTTTCCTGCTGTGCTCTCGGTGTTTCGTGCCACAATACCCACGCAGAGAAGATGCCATAGAACAGCGTCTGCACCAGTGTGGATCGAAAGAAATTCTCACCTTTTCGCCCCTCAAACGTGATGCCAAGCGCACCTTCAAAATCCGCTTTGATCTCCTGCAACCGCTCAAGATTGACATTCCCCTGTTCAATGCGGCACTTGGCTTCGCGGGCGTAGAACGCCAAGATACCGGCGAGGTCTTTTGGCTCAGAGATGGGCGCGGCAGACATCATGACGTGTTGAAGAAACGACATCACGCCGTCAGCGTGTTCATCAACGATGTCTTTCACCCGCGCATTCCAGAATTCAGCCTCATCATTGGCAAGGCTGAAGGTGTCGCTGAACATTGCGTTGCCCAAGCTGTCCTGCGTCACCAGCACGAACTGGTAGAAATTGGTGACGAGTACCTGCCCGTATTCATCCAGATACTTTGCCACCTGCGGACCATGTGCAATTGCATCGACATCGGCACTGGTTGATTTCGCTTCAATCACGCCGCGTGCAGGAAGCTGCCCGAATCCCTTATCCTCAACACGCACATTCTGCTGGTTTTCGGCAAATAAGCCGCCATCAGGAATGCCAGCACCCCGGTTTTTTACATTCAATACGCAGAACACAGATGGTTTGAGAGTATCGCCTACTGCTGTAAACAGCGCTTCCATCTTGCCATAGTACGATGTTTCAGGCACAGCCTGCCCGGTTCCTCTGATACGGCGTATGTCATTGAGGTAGTCACGAAGAATGGTTGCGGCGTCGAGCATAAATTCTTTCCAATCGGCTGGTCATTTCCTTAAATAGTGACAATTATAGCCTATTTGACTGTTACCGACGGGAAAGCGAAGGCGTCCCGACAGACTTGTTGTAGAATAGAACTAAAGATGGAATGAGGATCGTGTGTGATGAGTACGCTTGAACGGGAAGTGATTGAGAAGTTTCACCAACTGGATAAAGACGCACAGAAGCGCGTGCGTGAACTGATCGTCCAGGAGGCAGGTTTGACAGGAGAGACTGACGCATCAGCGTTTGATTATGACGCATGGTTCCGTGATGTTGAATCACTACGCCAGGAGATACGCGAAAGTCATGGGCATAAGCTACCTTCTATGGATGTCGTGGGAATCCTACGCGACATCCGTGATGGTGAAGATGAATGACCGTCGTCGTTGATTCCAATATCCTTGTCGCTTTTGGCTTATCAGATGAACCGTTACATGCCCAGGCGAACCAGATTTTAGCCACCTGGACTTCAGCAGGAACCATGCTGGCAGCGCCGCGTCTGTTTCGATCAGAAATCACGGCAGTTGTGCGTAAGGTGGTCTATCAGCAGCGTATCACCCATGAGCAGGGGCGCGGAATGCTTACTCGGTTGCTGAGCTATCCGGTGGACTTTTATGAAGACGATACTCTCTTGCAGTCAGCCTATGAGCTGGCCGAGCAATATACCCGTCCACGCGCCTATGACACTCAATATCTGGCATTATCGCAGCGCCTATCCTGCGAATTCTGGACAGCCGACGAGCGTCTCTTCAACGCTGTGAAAGATCAGTTTCCCGGCATCCGCTGGCTGGGGCACTTGAAATAGATCATAAACAACATCGTGCTGAAATCTCTCTTTCAGACTCCGTAATTTTCCCAAGCCAAAACTGTAGAATTACTGGTTCTACCGGATTTGGTGGTTGAGGGAAGGAGAGCTGAGACACAATTGACTTAGTGGAGAATCAGCCTGAAAACGTTGAATGTCGCCGTGTCTGCTGAAGCACAAAACCAACCGATCATTCAATGCGTTTACCATGTTCCTGCATTAGGGAAATTGAATAGGGTCAATCATGTCTCAACAGCGTAAGTGTAGCCAAGAG
>CAZQIJ010000729.1:0-2000 GCA_964592955.1 uncultured Anaerolineaceae bacterium | reverse complement strand
CGGGGTTGCAGGGTGTGCAGATCGGTGAGGAACACCGCTGCGGAAAATTCCGGCATCGCCAGCAGATAGCGTCCATCCGGCGAGGGATACAGCCGGGTCACCGTCATCTCGTTGCGCACGCGGGCTTGCTGCTTTGCCAGCAGCGTCAGCCGTCCGCGGTGAACATCCAGCCGGTAGAGATGCAGTGTGCCGTCACCCGGCTCCTGATACACGATGAGATCTCCCTCCAGCGCCTCCCAACTGCTCACCGTCAGCGCGCCATCCAGCGGCAGCGGGCGCACCACGCGTGTGAACCGGTTCAGGTCAACCAGCCAGTAATCGTTATGCACCGGGGGACGTGCGAACGTGGCGGTCAGCACCTCGGTCGGAATCCACCGCCCAAGCGCACCCGCTGCCACAATCGCCAGCATCAGGATGGCGACCAGCACCAGCGCGAACCTTACGTAAAGACGCAGCATATGGCTCCACCATAACCCTTCTCGTGTACACCACGGCCCATCAGGGGTGTTCCACCGCAGCCAGGCGCGCCGCCTGGTGGCTGGACCGTTGCGCCTTTCACACGTGGCCAGGTCCATGCGCCAGGGTGACTGCGCAGCGCGTCAATTGTAGCGGATGTTGTTGGCGAATCGTCCCCCCACCCAAAATCCCTCTCCCGCCCGTGACCGCACAGGTATGCCGCCGATTTCTGACATAGGGCGTGGAGGCAGGGGAGGGTGAGGGCCGCAACCCCGCCCAAACCTGACCCCGGTACGTCTGCCGCGCCTGTGCTACACTGGAAGGAGAGCCTGAGGCTCCTGTACAGTGCGCACACAAGTTGAAGGGCAGAACGGTGCAGCCAGCATCCAAACCGAAAAGAACAATCTTTACCGATGGCGCGTGTTCGGGGAATCCCGGCCCTGGGGGATGGGGTGTGCTCATCATCAATGGGCAGGGCGGGATGGAACACGAGATGAGCGGCAGCCAGCGCAATGCCACCAATAACCAGATGGAGCTGACCGCCGTCTGCGAGGCGCTCGAATGGCTCAGCGAACCGTCTGACGTAACGCTTTATACCGACAGCCAGTACGTCAAAAAGGGCATCACCGAATGGCTTAGCGGCTGGATCGCCCGCAACTGGCGCAACAGCAAGGGCGATCCTGTGGCCAACCAGGACCTGTGGCAGCGCTTGATCGACGCCAAACGCCGCCATACAGTACGGTTTGAATGGCTGCGCGGCCACGCAGGGCATGTATATAATGAGCGGGTCGATCAGCTTGCCGTTTGGGAAGTGGAACGGCTTCAGGGCAAACACACCCGCATGATCGAAGCGGCGAAAGACACAGCCCCCGCGGTGCCGCAGTCCACAGCAGATATTCAGATCCATGTAGCGACAAGCTGTGAAAACCGCGCTAAACTGTGTGGGTGGGGTGTGGTGATGGTCAGCGCCGGTGGCGAACAGGTGCTTTCGGGTACCGTGACCAGCGGCGGGGACTATTACGCGGCGCTGATGGCGGTTGTCCACGCCCTGGAGCACATGCCGCCGGTTGGCACTGTCGCCGTATTTGTCGATAATGAAACCGTGATGAAGGGCGCGTCTGCCTGGATCAAAAAGTGGCGCGCCAACGACTGGCGCAAGGCAGACGGCGAACCCGTCATGCATAAGCTGATGTGGGTGCGGCTGGATGCGGTCGCGCACAAGCGCACCATCCAATGGGACACGGCGCAGTATGGGGCACCCATACACACCCGCGCCCTGCAGGCCGCCAAAAGCGCGCAGTAGCGTTCGGTGATGGGCGAAGCTGCCTTGCTGCGCACCCTGCGCAGGCCGCCTGTACCGGTCGGCTGCTTCTGCCTGTTTGCGTCTGTTTGAGTCTGATTCCGTTGATTCCGTCTGATGAGGGATGACTTATGCGACGATTTGTGTTCTTTGCCGGAGTAGTTGGGGCGGCGCTGGTGGTGGTGCGCCGAATTCAGGACCAGCTTCAACGCGGGTCTTTCCCGGAATCCGCGCGCAGTCTGTC
>CAZQIJ010000728.1:0-2006 GCA_964592955.1 uncultured Anaerolineaceae bacterium | reverse complement strand
CGCCGCGCTGCAAAATGTGCTGCGCCAGCCGCTGCATGGTTTGATCCAGCACCATCCCCATATCCACCGGGCGCGGCGCGACCTCGTTGCGGTGCACGCGGGCAATCTCCAGGATCGTCTCCACAATCTGCACCGCCTTGGATGCAGAGCGCTCGATGATATCCAGCATTTCCGCCGTCTCGTAGGGGGTCGAATCTGGCGTGGAGAGCAGGAATTCCACGCTCCCGCGAATGGCACCCAGCGGATTCTTGAGGTCGTGCGCCACATTCATCGCGTAGGCGTCCAGGTCGGCAATAATCTGCTCGCGGTCTTGCAGGTCACGGCGCAGCGCGTCGCCGCGCTGAATTTCCGCCTCGCGCTCCAGGCGTGCCGTCTCCACATCATGCAGCGCCTGGATGGTCTTCAGGCGCGTATCTGCCTGGGCGTTGAAAGCGTTCTCGCGCAGGGCACCCAGCGCTTCCAGGTGGGCCAGCGCCTCTGCAAAGCGCCCTTCCGCCTTATACAGCCGGTAGAGGTGTTCGTGGCACTGCGCGATCTCGGCATCGGTTTGCAGGTGCGAAAACACAGCCAGCGCCTGCATCAGCTCCGTCTCGGCGTCGTCCACACGTTCACATGCGGCGTTGAGCTGTCCAAGCTGCATCATGACCAGTCCCTCCCAGTAGTCACCTGCCATGCCGCTGTGCTGGCGGGCGCGGTGAATGTAGCGCAGCGCGGTGTTGTAATCCTTAAGCGCCTGGTACGCCTTGCCCAGCGCGAACAGCAGCACGTTGGAAACAGGCAGCCCGAACGCCTCGAAGTAGCTGATGGCGCTGGTGGCGACCTTGCGCGCGCCGTGCGCATCCCCCAGGCGCAGGTAAATTTCACTCAGGTTCGCGAAAATGCTGGTGACGAGCGCGGGGTTGGCGGGGGGCGCGTCCTGCGGGATCAGCGCGTGGGCTGCCAGCGTTTCGTCCAGGGCTTTATTCCACTGCGCCATACGCATGTAGACCGTGCCCAGGTTGACATGAACGGCCTGGCGCTGCGGGTCTGGCCCTGGCTGCGGCAGCCGGAAGAACTGCATGAGGAGTTCGAGCGCTTCGGCATAATTGCCGATCATTGTGTGGATGCTGGCGATGATGTTAAGCGCCCTGAAGGCCAGGTACGGGTCTTTCATCTCCAGTGCCAGGTCGTGCGCGGTGCGCGCCAGCGTCATGGCGCGCGGATAGTCTGCGCGGAAGAAGGCGGCGCTGGCCAGCAGGTGCCGCGCCGTTTGCTGGCCGGCCACATAGCCAATCGACTCTGCCAGTTGATCCGCCGCTTCGAGCAGGCTCAGGGGGTCTTCGTCGCTGTCCGGCTGGCTCAGAAGAGATTGCGCGCGCTTTAAAAGGGCATCAACGTCCGGTTCGCCCATCAGGGGTTCCACCATGGCAGTGTTCGTTACTACTTTCAGTTCGCTTGTCAGGATCATGTGGCATTCTTCAGTGAACTCAAGCACTGAAGTAACGGTAACATGGGAGTCTTGTTGGGATCAACAGGTAAAGTCTCAACTATTGCGCAGCATTAACACGTTTTTACAGGTTACGGCACAGCCCTAACACCCCGTGTGGGGTGTGCAGCCAAAAGCCCTCATTCCCCCCGGCATTTGCTCTCAGCGCACAGCGCCGGTGGTCCTTCAACGAGATGAGACTGCCTGGTTTTTGTGAGAGCGGTTTGGGAACCGCCCGCCTAATCGGGCGCATGGCGCGGCACCCCCCCAACGTCATGCGCCGCTCACGTTCATCCTGTCGCGCCACGAGGCAGAAGGGCCAGGGAAAGGCGGGGTCGCTTTCACGGCAACCCTCCGCCGTTGCAGCGCAGGTGCCCGCTACCCGCGCGACCGTTCGAGCTGAACCGCCATGAGGATCCCCAGCAGCAGCCGCTGTTCGTGAATCCCGCGCAGGCGGTCATCCAGCAGATCAATGGTAAACAACCCTTCAAAGAAGCCTGTCTGTTTTGTCAGGCGCAGGATGGGGGTATCGGTCTTAATG
>CAZQIJ010000727.1:0-2016 GCA_964592955.1 uncultured Anaerolineaceae bacterium | reverse complement strand
TACCCACTTTAGTGGGTGTACAACCGGCACATGACGAGACCGTTGCTAGCCAGGGCCCCTGGCACCCCGACTTTGCAAAAGCCCTGCGCGAAAGCCCTTCGTGGATGCGCTTGGCGCTGTGGTATGTTACAATTGCCGCTATCACCTATGCCGAGAAGTAGGGTTAACGATGATCGGGACTCGTGTAGGGATCTATGAGATTGTAGAGGAAATCGGCAAGGGCGGCATGGCAACGGTGTACCGCGCCTTTCAGCCGAACATGGAGCGCTTCGTCGCGGTCAAGGTAATTCACCGTTCAATCGCTGCGGATCCCAGCGCGCTGGAACGTTTCACCCGTGAAGCGAAACTGATTGCCAAGCTGGAACATCCGCATCTGGTACCGGTGTATGACTACGACGGGCAGCATGATCCCCCGTATATTGTTATGCGCTACCTGGAAAGCGGCACCCTGAAGGACGTGCTGGATACCGGCGCGCTGCCGCTGCGCGAGGTGGCCTATATGATGCGGCAGCTCAGCTCTGCGCTGGACTATGCGCACCGGCAGGGGGTTATCCACCGCGACATTAAGCCGTCGAACGTGATGGTTGACCGCGAGGGCAACGCCTTCCTGATGGACTTCGGGATTGCGCGCATGAGCGAAGCGGGCCAGGGCCTCACGCAGACGGGTTTTGCGGTGGGCACGCCGGGCTATATGTCGCCAGAGCAGGGGTTAGGCGCGCACGATTTGGACTCGCGCACAGACATCTACGCGATGGGCGTCATGCTGTTCCAGATGGCGACGGGCCGCATGCCCTACAGCGCCGAAACGCCGATGGCGGTGATTCTGAAGCACATTCAGGAGCCGATTCCGAGCGCGGTGGCGGTTAACCGCGACCTGCCGGAAGCGTTTGACGAGATCGTCTCGAAGGCGATGGCCAAGGATCGCAAGGATCGCTATACGACTGCCGGCGATATGGTTGACGATCTGGTAGAGATTGTGGGCGCGCAAACGGCTTCGCGCGCGCCGAACAAGCTGCGCGAGGCAGCGCAAAGCGCCTACGAACAGATTCAGCGCGAGCGCGACGACAACCGCACCAACATCGAAAACACGCTGGCGACGTTTGCAGAAAGCCGCGGCCTGCGCACGCCTGCCCCACCGCCCGCAAAGACGGGTTCGCGCGGCGTGATGGAAGATCTGCCCACCATGCGCACGCCCACCGATCAGCGCATCGCGCAGCAGGCCGCGCCGCAGTCCAGCCCGGCGGTACCCGTTACGCCCAGCGCCCAACCCAACAACACGCCGATCATCGTCGCGGTGGCCGTTGTCGTGATCGTCGCCATCATCGGCGCGGTCATCGTGCTCACGCAGCCTGGGGGCGGCAGCACGGGCGGCGAAGTGGCCGTCCTGACCGACGAACCGACCGCGACCGACCCCAGCAGCGCAGGGGACGAAACGACCGAGGCGGCTTCGCCCACACCGGCAGAGGCTGGCAGCGCGACCGACACGGCAGACGACACGCCAGAAGCACCGGCGACCCGCGACATCGACGCTTCGCCGGATAATCCAACCGGGAGCACGGCGCAGAATGCGACCAACCAGCCGAGCGATACCGCCACAGACTCCGCAGACGTTTCGCCCACCGAAGCGCCTAGCGAAGCGCCCACCGAACGCCCGACAGAGCCGCGTTTGCCCCCCACCCCGGCCACACCGCGCGCGGAACTGCGCAGTGCGATGGCGCTGCGTGTGGGGCCAGATACCCGGTTCCCGATTGTCGATACGCTGGACTCCGGCAGCGTGATCGAAGTGATCGGCATCAGCGAAGACTCACGCTGGTTCCAGATCCTGCTTTCGGATGGCTCCACCGGGTGGCTGCTGTCGTCCAGCACCTTCCTGGAAGTGAGCGGTGACCGCGAGAGTATTCAGGTGGTACCGCCACCCACCGCGACCTTTACCGAAACCCCGACGCCGACCGACACCGCGACGGATACGCCCACTGCCACGCCCACAGACACCAAGACCCCTACCCTGACGCCGAC
>CAZQIJ010000726.1:0-2021 GCA_964592955.1 uncultured Anaerolineaceae bacterium | reverse complement strand
GGCCAGGCCAGCATGCCACACCGGGATTTCGCCCGTCACGTGTTCATCGCGCGCAACCGCCACAATCAGGCGCTGTTCCAGTGACTGCCGCTGAAAAACCAGCAGCCCATCCGCAGCGTGCAGCATCTGGTAACCGCCGTGAATGAGGGCGGGATAGTGACGCCGTATTGCGATTACCTGCCGGTAGAAGGCACGCAGATCAAGATCCCAGCGCGCTTCATCCCAGGGCATGGGGCGGCGGTTATCCGGGTCGCCAGCCCCCTCAAGGCCGATTTCGTCCCCGTAATAAATACAGGGCACGCCGGGGAACGTCATCATCAGCACAACCCCCAGTTTGAGCAGGGCCGCATCGTGATTCACGATGTTGATGATGCGCGCCGTGTCGTGGCTGCAAAGCTGGTTGAACTGCTGGCAGGCCACCGCCCAGGGCACTGCTGCGATGTAGCGCTGCGCCTGTTCCGCGAAGGCTTCTGAAGGATACGGTACGGTATCGCGCGAGTCAGGGTTCCACGAACTGCCGTCATAGCCCGAAAGCCAGCGCCACACCGGGATGTTGAACCCCTGGTAGTTCATGGTGGCATCCAGTTCGTTGCCCTGTAAGTGAGGGGTGCCATCGAAGAAATGCTCGCCGATCAGGTAAACATCGGGGTTATCACCCTTAACCGCGCGGCGCATGGCACGCCCCACCTTGTGCCCTAATTCGAGCTGGCCCTGGCGCGCGGTCATGTTCAGCACATCCAGACGCCAGCCATCAATACGGTACGGGTCCTTTAGCCAGAAACGCATGACGCTGTCTGGCGCGGCATACATCATCTCGCGCAGCTTTTCGCTGCGGTAGTTCAGTTTGGGTAGGGTACGCACACCCAGCCACATCACGTAATTGTCTGGGCGCTCATAGAAGGTGTAGAACTCGGCAGTAGGCGCATCCGGGTTCTGCTGCGCTTCCAGAAACCAGGGATGGGTGCTGCTGGTGTGGTTGGGGGTCACATCCAGCATCAGGCGCATACCGCGTTCATCCAGCGCCGCGCGCAGCGCCGCCAGCGCCTCGTTGCCGCCCAGGTGCGGATCGACGGTGAAGAAATCGTCAATGTTATAGCGGTGGTTGCTTGTGCTCAGAAAAATCGGGTTCAGGTAGAGCGCGGTCACGCCCAGATCGTGCAGATAGTCCAGTTTCTCGATGATTCCGGGCAGATCGCCCCCGAAGAAATCGACACTGCCGCCTTCTGCCCAGGGGCGCGGCAGATCATCCCAGTCGCGCACCTGCACGGCGTGCCCGCGCCGTGTCCAGGCACCGGGCTTCACCGTGAGCGCAGGGTCACCATTGCGGAAGCGATCAGGGAAGATCTGGTAGAAGACGCTGCCCGGCACCCACGAAGGCGCTGCAAAATCTGCCAGAAGCTTGTAGTCGTAATAATCCGGTGTATCTGCACGGCTCACATGAAGCGCGTTCTTCATGTACGAGCCATCCAGCGTGAGGATTTTGAAGCGGTAGGTGTTGCGCGGGTTGGTAATTTTGAGCGGCGCTGCCCAGAAGGCGCTTATGGCGTCGTGATCGACGATGTGCATCGGTTCCAGGTGGTTTTCGCCATCCGGCGCGCTGCGCAGGAATATCGATCGGATTGGCGCGTCGATGGGTGCGCGCAGGGTGATGGTCACGATTTCGTCCGCCTTCGGCAGCGGATTGGAGACATACAGCGCCGAACCATCGTGATGCAGCCCGGCTGTCCAGGCAGGTAGGATCTCGGTCATGGTGGTTTTCTGCTCCCCAGAGCATGGTTAATATCACTGTCGATCTTAGCCGGAATCCGGGTGGGGTTCAATGGGAGGGTGCCTGCACAGAAGCCGCCCCCCAGGGGGGGGTGGCCCGGCGGGGGGCCGGCGGTTCGGCCCGGGTGGCGTTGGACTTGACCAGCGGTGAGGTGCGCGACAGCGACGAAGCGCCGACAACGCAGGACGGCTCCCGGGTGGCGCGCGCGTTGGCCGCCATCCGGGCCAGGCGTTCCGGGTCGCGGAAGATGCGG
>CAZQIJ010000725.1:0-2027 GCA_964592955.1 uncultured Anaerolineaceae bacterium | reverse complement strand
CACGGCTTATATCCCCATAGCTAAAGCTAGGGGTATTACGCCGCTTTTTCGATAAACACGTTTCACGATTTTTCAACCGCAGCATTTCTTTGCAATTGCGAAGGTTACCTGCGCGAAATCAGATAAAATCGCAGCAATCGTCCACTGCGACGAGATGTTCACCACACCCGCACGGTTGTCGCCGAACCCTACGCATTGCCAGCACCTTCTGCAGCAATGGGGGGATCGCTGCTAACGCGTGCGATCAACGACTAACATCCAACCGGTTGCCGCAAGGCAGGGACTCCTGAACAACAATGACCGCAGAACAGAGCATTCACCTGCTGCCCTATGGCTTATCTCTCGTGAGTTTGCTTGCGGTATTGGTTTATGCCTGGCAGCAGCGGGGTGTGAAGGGTGCCTTTACCTACACCCTGATTGTCGCAGGGCAGGCGCTCACTACTGTTCTCTATATTCTGGAAATCACGAGCGAGGATTTAGCCGCCAAGCTCCTGTGGGATACGTTCCAGTGGTTTACGCTTGCGTTCATCGCATCCCTGTTGGTGATCTTTGCGCAGCAGTTTTCAGAGCACCCGCCACAGCACCCCAACCCACTGATCCGGCGACTGCTCCTGATCCCGGCCATTTTTCTGTTCACGATCATCACACAGCCCTGGCATGGGCTGGCTTACGGCAATCCGTCTGTTATACCGGGAAACGTGTTCTGGGTGCTGCGCTACGACTTTGGCCCTGCCGCTTACCTCATGAGCGCTTACCTCGTGGGGCTCGGTTTCGTGACGTTGTGGCTGCTGGGACGTGCCACCCGCCACATGAAGCAGATCTACCGGGCGCAAATCCACATCATCATGTTTGGGGTGGGCCTGCCCACATTAACCGGTATCCTCGCAGTGTTTGACGTAACGTTATCTGACCAGCGAGACATCACACCGCTGGCTTTCGCCATAGGGAACCTGGTTGTGGCCTATGGCTTATTCCGCTACCGTCTGTTTGACATTGCGCCAGTGGCAAGAGCGGTCGTCTTCGATAACCTGTCTGACGCGGTTGTGGTCGTAGACAAAAGTTTTCGGATCATCGATGTAAACAAGGCGGGTCAGGTGTTGCTGTACGCCCTCACAGGTTCAGACAGTATGATGGGTCGCCCTTTGGGGGACCTGCTGGCACCCTGGGCAGGAATCATCGCGACACACGATCCAACGGATGGGCCTTTTGAAATCGAAATCAACATGCGGATTGATGGCCAAGACAGCACGTTTATTGCGAGCAGTTCACCCCTCAGGCAGCGCACAGACGACTGGGACGGCAGCATTCTTCTGCTGAAGAACATCACAGACCGTAAGCGGATGGAGGAGCAGTTGGTGCGCTATGCCCAGGATCTGGAAGTGGCGCGCGAACTCTCGGAGCAGGCAGACCGTCTCAAATCCCTGTTTCTGGCCAACGTCAGCCATGAACTGCGCACGCCGCTGAACGCCGTCATCAATTTCAATCAGTTTGTGTCGTCCGGGCTGTTTGGAGCGGTCAACGAGAAACAGGCAGACGCGCTGGAAAAATCCACCAGCAGCGCACGTCACCTGTTAGCCGTTATCAACGACGTGCTGGATCTGTCGAAGATTGAAGCAGGCCGCATGGAGCTTCTGTTAGATTCTGAGGTGAACATCGGCGACGTTATCGTGGAAGCCATCGAAGTGACGCGCCCTCTGTTGGTGAACAAGCCGATAGCAGTACAGGTGACGGTGCCGAACGACACCCCCCGGCTGACCGTGGACGCGCGGCGGATTCGACAGGTTTTGCTGAATCTGCTGTCAAATGCGGCAAAATTCACCGAAACGGGATACATTAACGTGAATGTGAACAGCGACGAGACGAACGTCGTGATCTCGGTGGCAGACACTGGACCCGGCATCCCACCGGACAAACAAGCGCTGATCTTTGAACCGTTTCGCCAGCTCCGGCGCGACAGTGGGCGCGAAGGCAGCACGGGGCTTGGATTAGCCATTACCCGCCGCCTGGTTGAGGCACACGGAGGGCAG
>CAZQIJ010000724.1:0-2032 GCA_964592955.1 uncultured Anaerolineaceae bacterium | reverse complement strand
AGAAGTATGCACCACCTATTCTATTGCGACAAGTCTAAATCGTTTCTCCATCATTAGCCTGGCGCAGAGCCTCAACACCCGTTATGCCACCAGCCGCATCATCGTCGCCAGCCGTCCCTACGCTTATGAAGGGTGGACGCTGCCGGGTTTTCAGGCGGTGACGATCACCGAATTTGAGGATGACCACCGCGAGGCGCTGGCGAGCCACCTGTACCGGACTGCTGGTCTGGATGAGAATGCAGCCAACGAAAAAGCACAGGCGCTCAACCAGCAGTTGCGGCAGATCGACGACGAACTCAAAGATCGTCCGCTGTTCGTCACCCTGATGGCGACGATTTATCTGCGCGGGGACAGCGAAGGTTTGCCCACACGGCGCGGCGCGCTTTACCGCGAGAGCATTCTGCTGCTGCTGGATCGCTGGACACAGAGCAAACCGGGTGCGCCCTCATTGATCGAGATTCTGGGGGATAAATCACTAAACGATTTATACGCTCGGCTGGCAGCGCTGGCGTATGCGGTGCATGAGCAGTACGGTGAACAGCCCGGAACCCCCGAAATTGATGAAAGCCTGCTGTATCAACATCTGAAACCACTGGGGCGCAGCATCGCCGCCGAACTCATCCCCTATCTGAGCGAAAATGCCGGGGTGCTGGTGTGTCCGGGGCAGGATGGCGAGAAAGATGTCTTTCACTTCGCCCACCGCACCTTTCAGGAATATCTGGCGGCCGCGCATCTGATGACTCTGTGTGCGGAAGCCGATTCATTCGGTCTTGCCCGTGAACTTATTATGAGCAAGCCGCAGGTGTGGCGGGTGCCGTGTGTGCTGGCAGGCGATGTCCTGGCGGATACGGACCGGCGCGGCGACCTGTGGGACTTGCTGGATGATCTATTGGACGATGAGATTGCGAAAGACATGGCGGCGGATGACCCGCGCTGGTGGACGGTCTGGCTCGCCAGTGTGATTCTGCAAGAGCAAAAGCTGCTTGAAAGTAACAAACTGCGGCGCAGCGAAAGAGCGGTTGCCGACCAACTGCGTGATTGGCTCCTTGCCTTGATCCCGACCCCGCAGGCGCTCCCGCCAGCCGAACGCGCCCTCTGTGGACGTGCGCTGAGTCTGCTCGACGATCCACGACCCGGCCTCGGGATACTGAGGGCGCAGATTGACGGCAAAACCGCCGAACTGCCGCAGCTTGAATGGTGCGACATCCCGGCTCCGCCCAATGGCAAATTTATCATGGGGGCAGACAATCAATCCTATAATCCCCGGCGCGAAGTCGAACTGAAACACAGCTTTAAGATGGCGAAGTACCTCATCACCTATCAACAGTTTCAGACCTTTGTGGACTCTGGTGAATACAATCAGCCGGAGTGGTGGATCGGTTTTCCACCCGAATATCAGCAGCAGGCAATGGAGCAGCAGTATAACCCTTATGACAATCACCCGCGTGACGCAGTAAGCTGGTATCAGGCGGTGGCATTTACGCGCTGGCTGACGGAAAAACTGCGTGCAGCGGGACGGATAGGCGCTCATGAAGAAATTCGTCTGCCCACTGAGCAGGAATGGGAGTATGCTGCACGCGGAACAGATGAGCGCACTTATCCGTATCCCGGTAATTTCGATGCAACCAAAGGCAACACCTTAGAAACGCGCATCGGGCAGACCAGCGCGGTGGGGCTGTTCCCGGATGGCATGTCCCTGTTTGGCGTACTCGACATGAGTGGTAACCTGTGGGAGTGGTGTCTGAATGATTACAGTAGTCCAGAAATTATAAATGGATATAGTAATGGAGAACGTAAGGTGCTGCTGGGCGGTTCCTTCAATCTCAATCAGGACCTCGCCGCCGCGTCGTATCGCTACGACCTCAATCCGGGCTACAGGAACGCCAACCTCGGTTTTCGGGTGGTGGTGTCTGCCCCTATTAGCGCCCTCTGAACTCTGTAGCGCCGCAGGCGCGTCTCTGAACTCTGACTCTCTGGCGCTCTAAGCGAACGTAGTGAGCGCCTCTAAGGGGGTCTGGGGGAATCCCCCAGT
>CAZQIJ010000723.1:0-2036 GCA_964592955.1 uncultured Anaerolineaceae bacterium | reverse complement strand
ATATTGCGGTTGTCGCGCGCGGTATTCAGCAGATCGTCTTCGTTGTCGGTGATGGGCTGGTAATCGCCCTCATGCACATCAGGGTCACCCTGCGCGATTTTATCTGCCTCTGCTGCTTCCAGCAGACGGCGCTGGTGTTCTTCGGCCAGGTCTTTGTTGATCTGGGGATCTCCGGTCAATGGAAACATGGGACTGCTCCTTTTCTCGTGCCTGATACGGGTTTTGGCGCGGCGCGCGTCTTAGCGCCTGATAAAGATCTTGGCTTCGCTTTCGGCCAGCACATCGCGCAGGGTGCCGCCCTGCACCTGGGTATCGTAGTCGTAGAGGTACTCGTGCCATGTGCCGTCCTCCAGGCCAACGTTGGCCAGCGTGAACTCGCCGCCATAGCGATCATAGAGGTTGACCACCACCACCACCACACCGCCGCCGTCATCCCAGCGTTTGAAGGCGAAGATGCCGCGCGCGTCGTCGCGCAGGATGACCTCGAAACTGTCATTGTGCAGCGCTGGCGTGGACGTGCGCAGGTGGACGAGCGCCGCGCAGCGCCGCCACAGGTCTGCATTGGCGTCGTTCTTCAGCAGCGCCCAGTCGATGGGCTGGTAATACAGGGTGCGCGGCGCGGCTTCGCCGAACTCCTGCCCCATCCACAGCATGGGGATGCCGGGCGCGGTAAGCAGCAGCGCGGCCCCCAGCTTAAGGCGTCGGAACGCTGCCGCGTCGAAGATGTGGGCATATGCGCCCAACTGCCACATGATGCGATCCTGGTCATGGTTATCGATGTAATTGATGGTGTTGCTGGCCCCGGCATACCCGTTTCTGCCCGGCTGCATCAGCGTGGCCAGCCCTTCGATGTCGTAGGGGTGGCGTCCGTCCTTCTCGATGGTGGCGATGGTGGCCTGCATCTGCTTGCCGAAGCTGTCGTGCCAGGCGGCATCCAGCGGGCCATGCGGGCCGGTGATGGCGGGGTCTTCTGGCACGTGCTCTGCGATGGTGATGAAGGGTTTTATGCCGCCGATCTTCTGCGCGATCTGGTCATGCATCCAGCGCAGCAGGTCAAAGTTGTTGATGGCGTAGGTGGCGTCGAAGCGGATTCCGTCGATATGAAAATGCTCGATCCAGTGCATGATGGAGCCGATGACGTAATCGCGCGCCGGGTAGCGGTCATGATTGGCGTCGTAATGGAAGTAGTTGAACTTTGGCCCCCACTGCAGGAAATCCGGGTCGGGGTTGGGGTTGTGGAACCAGTACTCATAGTCGATCCGCGTGAGCGGTGCGTCGGCGTCCATGTGGTTATACACGGCATCGATGATCACGCGGATTCCGCGCGCGTGGCATTCGTCAACGAAGCGGGCGAAATCGTCCGGCTGGCCATAGCCGTTCTCGATGGCGTAGAGGCTGCGGCTGTTATAGCCCCACCCGCGCGTGCCGGGAAATTCCTTGATGGGCATTAGCTCGATGGCGTTGATACCCAGCTCCGCCAGCGTATCCAGCTTGCGGATGGCGTCTGCAAACGTCCCCTTCGCCGGGTGCTGTTCGTCGCCGCCGTCCCCCACCCCGCCGGTAAACTCGCTGATGTTCATCTCGTAGATGACGAGCTGCTGGTTGGCCGGCAGCGGCGCGTCGTCGTGCTGCCACTGGTACATGTGGACAATCGACTGGCCGCCGCGCACAACCATGCAGGCGTTCTCGTGGTTCAGGGAGATACCCACGGCATACGGGTCGAAGCCGTGCGCTTCTTTGCCCGGCATGAAGTAGCTGAGCGACCTGACGATAAACTTGTACTCATAGTCGCCATCCGCCAGCGGGACGGTGGCGCGCCACACGCCGTCATCGCCTTTGGTCATGGGCGTGCGCTTCCAGTCGTCCCAACTGCCGGTCAGTTCAACCTGTTCGTTATAAGGGGCTAACAGCCGAAACACGATGTCATGGGTTGTGGTGCTGGTCTCTGTCTTCCGTGCGGCCAAGGCCTGGGTTCTCCTGTACTAGTGCAGAATCAGCCTGAAAACGTTGCATGTCGCCGTGTCTGCTGAAGCACA
>CAZQIJ010000722.1:0-2038 GCA_964592955.1 uncultured Anaerolineaceae bacterium | reverse complement strand
CGACCGCACCGTTTCGTGAGCGGTGCGGTCACGGCGCAAAAACCGAGCGGGCTTATGGTTGGATGGCCGCTGAGGGGAAGTAGGTCTCCAGCGCGTCCAGACCTGTCCATTCGACACCAGGACTCTGGGCAAGATTTTCTTCGAGAAAGGACGGCGAAAAGAACTGTACTGCCAGCACGCTTGAAGCGTCGGTGAGGACAGCCGCGCCGCCCGCGTCCTGGTCTGCGAGGGCAACCACAACCGTCGAGATCTCCGGGTAAATCAGGTTGATGAACACGTAACCCTGCTGATCCTGCTGTGCGCGAGCCGAAGCAGGTTCGCCCTGCGCGCCGAACAGATCACCAATCGTAAGCTCTTCGGTAGACTGAATCACAATCACATCGACCAGGCTGCCATCTTCCGAGCTGACAATCAGGCTGGGCTGGCTGCTGTTCACCGCTTCCCACTGCAGACCAACGCGATCCGTAGCTTCATCTGCGTCAAACTCCTGGAAGCGCACCGTCTCTGGCGCGTTCTGAACAATGCCCACTGCGTTTGCCCAGGCAGTTTCACCGGGAATAATCGCATTCCAGCACGGTGCGGCGCAGGGTTCACCCGTAACTACGCCCCCCAGCAGCGGCGTGGGGAAGAACACGAGGCTTTCCATATCTTCGGTTTCAACAATGCGTGTGAGGAAATCGATGGGCAGCCCCCCCCGGCTGAAGGTATCGCCGTCCAGTTGAATGTAGCCTACTTCACCGTCCCCCACGCGAATGCGGGTTGCAGGTGTGCCGTTAATGCCAACACGCTCGCCGAGCGCGCTGTCAGTTTCATGCTGGTCAGCGGTCTCTGCACAGGTTTCAAGGGCTGCTGTGTCCAGTTCAAGCTCGGCAGCCAGAATCTCCGCCACATCCGGGCCAATCTGCCCATCGCGCGCCAGCGCATAAAGGATGTCGTGCGCGGGCCAGAAAGCGCCCTCACGCTGCTCGTCTGTACACTCCGCAAGCTGTGACAGATAAGGGGAGTAGGTTGGATCGATGATCGGGAACATGCGGTATTCAAATTTCGCCTGTCCGGTGGCAACATATGCAGCTATAAACGCATGTGCTGTCTCCTGGTAATCCTGGCAGTGGCTGCACAGAAAATCGGCAAACTCGACGATCGTCAGGGGTGCGTCCGGCGAACCCAGCACAAAGCCACCATCCTCAGCGCGACTGGTAGGGATTCCGTCATAACGTTCTTGTGGCGAAGATGGTGTGGCCTCCGGTGTGGCATCCTGTGCGGTGACTGTTTGTACCCACACCATGAGCAGAACAGAAAACAACAAGAGGAATTTGCGAGACATTCTTGATTTACCCTTCTTTGAGAGATCCTTCAGAGTGTATATGGAGAGGGCACATGCGCCAAGCCCCTTTTACTGGCGCGTGCATGAGAAACCGACACGCGACAGGCCAGAAGGATGGGCTTTTTTCGAGTTGATTACGCCGCACTGACCGTTAGGGCCGGAAAGGCTGAATGCTGATGCCGCAGTTTGTCTCTCAGACGACATTTCATGTTCGCTATGCAGAAACAGATACGATGGGGATTGTGCACCACAGCAGTTACATTGTGTATTTTGAGGAAGGCCGCAGCGATTATATGCGGCAGCGCGGCGAGGATTACGCGAATTTCGAACGCGAAGGGCACTACCTGGCCGTAAGTGAGGTGCATGCACGTTACGTAAGTTCCGCGCGCTACGGAGACCGGGTCACGGTCAGGACGTGGATCAGCGAACTCCTCAGCCGTGCGCTGACCTTTGAATACGAAATCGTAAACGCTGAGACTGGCGTGCTGTTTGTGGCAGGCAAAACGCGCCACATCTGCATCACACATGCCGGCCAGGTGGCGCGCATTCCAGAGCGCTGGCGCGTTTGGATGCAGTCTGAGTAGGCTCGGCTCATCGCGCTGGTACCAGGAGAGGAACATTACGCCAAAAGTGTTGATTTTGATCTGTTGGCGATCTATACTCATGCGTCAAAAAGCGTCTCACGCATGGGGTGACGCATTGAAATAGAATTGG
>CAZQIJ010000721.1:0-2041 GCA_964592955.1 uncultured Anaerolineaceae bacterium | reverse complement strand
GGCATGATCGCGCCGGACGGCACCGTGACCCCGCTCCGCGTGATGCGCCGCACGCAGATCAGCGCCAGCCGCAGCGCCATCGTGGGACTCAGCGAAGATGACCTCATTCGCGTCTATGACGTTCAGCGCGGCACCACCGAAGATTACCCCATCACCGAAACGCCAGATCAACTGGCAGTGGGCACGAACGGCACCGTCATCTACAGCGTGCGCGGCGCAGATCGCGGCGTGACGCTGCGCCGCCTGAACACCGCGACCGGCGAAGACCGCCGCATTTATGCCGCCAGCGCCTACGCCATCGGGCGGATCGTCATCACGGGCGACGAGCGCGAAGTCGTCTTCAGCCAGATCGCATCTGACCCAGACGCCACCATTATCATCTACCGGCTGTCGCTGGCAGACAGCCGCATCGCGCGCCTGACGGAGGGCGTGGCGGTGTTCAGCTTTAACCACGCGCTGTATGGCACCAGCAGCGGCGACGTGAGCTACGACATCGGCGACTCCGTCAGCGTGCCGCCGCCAGACGATACCGCCGTGATCCGCCAGCGCCTCACGCTGCAAAACGCGCCCACCCTCAGCACCTTCGCCATGCTGCCCGTGCCGGGTGTGCGCCGGGTGCTGTTCTCGCCGGGCGGATTCACGCTGGCGGTGGCGGCAGGCCGCGACCTGCTGCTCTATTCGATGGACGACTGGAACAATGCGCCGGTCACCCTGAGCTTTGGCGAGCTGCGCGACTTCGCATTTAACCCGGACGGGCAGCTTGTGGCGGTGGCAGACGGGCGCGAGGTCGGCTTGTGGCGCGTGGCGGATGGCGTGCGGCGCGATGTGTTCCCCATCAACGCGCGCCAGATCGCCTACAGCCCGGATGGGTCGCTGATCGCATCTGTGGCGCTGGATGGCTCCATCAACCTCTACAACACGCTGGCGCGCAGCAGCGTACCCCTTACCGGCAGCGACGCCGCCCAGGTCTACACCGGTATCGACTTCAACCGGCGTGGTGATCTGCTGCTGGTGGGCAGCGCCGATGGCGGCGTCCTGCGCTTTGATGTGCGCACCGGGGCGCGCCGCTCCCCGTTAGCGCCCGCAGCGGGCGAACAGGTTGCAGGCGCGACGGGGAACACCGCGCTGGACGGCGCGCAGATGGTGGAGATCAGCGACGATGGCCGCCTGGTCGCGGCGGCAGATCTGCTGATTCCGCGTCGCCTGCGCGTGTGGGATGCCGCCAGCGGCGCGCCGCTCTACAGCTTCAGCTATCCGGACGCGGCCATTCCCCAGGCCGAAAGCGAAACGTTCTTTGACGTGAGCCTGAATACGCGCGCGGGACTGCTGGCGGCGGCCACCGGCACCTACGCGCAGGATCGACCGGGCCAGGTGCGCGTGTGGAACCTGAACGGCGGCGACGCACTAAGCACGCTGGTGCATCCTGGCGCGGTGAGCGTGGATTTCAGCCCGGAAGGCTCCATGCTGGCCTCGGCAGGCGGGGATGTGGTGCGCATGTGGACGGCGGCGGAGAGCCTGCCCACGCCTGCGCAGGCCCGCGCCTTCAGCCGCATGAACGTGATCGCCTACTGCGACACGATCAACCAGCCGACGCCGCCCATCCTCTCTAACCGCTCCATCAGCCTCGTGTGGAGCTGGTATGCGCGCACGCCGCAGCAGGTGCAGGATCACATCGACCAGGCGCGCTATGCGCTGGTGCTGGATGGCAGCCCGCTGCGGGTGTGGCAGTTTGTGTCTCGCATCGAAAATGACCCGCTGAACAATAATGATCCGACGGTGTATTGGGTGGCTCCCATCGGGCTGCTCAGCGTCGGCCAGCACCGCGTGGATTACCGCGTGGGCTGGAACGCGCCCATCAGCGATGGCTATGCCGATTTTGGCCCCGGCACCGCCACGCCCGAAGACACCGGGACATGCGTGTTTGACGTGGGCGGGTGAGCAGGGTTATGGGGTGGTTGGCACAGGAACAGGATTACTGTGGTTCGTTATGCCGTAGGGGCGCTGCCCCTATCACCCCGGCAGGGAGCGAAGCCCCCTGCAC
>CAZQIJ010000720.1:0-2041 GCA_964592955.1 uncultured Anaerolineaceae bacterium | reverse complement strand
ACGCTGGGCCGTTCTGCCTCTGCAAAGGCCGTGATGTTATCCAGCAGCAGCACATCGCGCACAAACGCAAACACAGAGGCCGGCATACGCGGGTTGCGCACGCGCGCCTCGTTCACTGCCTGCTCCACATAGGTGCGGTCGCGCGCGCTCACCATCCCCGGCCCGGTGATGTAGGTGCGGTAGATGGACATGCACGCTGCCACCTCTGTAAGCGCAAACAGCAGGCTGTTATACGTGAAACCGCGCAGGCGGCGGTTGCTTTCTGCCAGGCGCGCCAGGTGCAGGCTGCGCGCGCGCATTTCGCTGGCCAGCGAAAATTCCATGATCAGCTTCTTGTTGGTGTAGATCAGCTCGCCAAAGTCGATACTGCGCCCGATAAAGCGGCTGTAGAGCGCGTCGAAGCGCGCGTGGCTGCTGCCGTCCACAAAGACGCCGTTGGCAGCGTTCAGAAAGTCGTAACCGGTGGTGCCAAATACCGCCCAGTCCAGGGGCAGCGGCTCCACCTCAGAGAGGATCTTCTCGCCCACCACATACAGGGGCCACGCGTTGTGCATTTCGCTGCCGCGCCCCATCCGCACAGACCACGTGCCGATGACCGCGTTTCGCGTGTCTTCGTCGTCCACCAGCCGCGCCGCCCGCGCCGCCACATAGCCTTCCTGCAGATCGAGGAAGTAGCGCGGCGGGTTCCACAGCCCGTCGGGATGATCCACGCGCAGGCCGCTCACTTTGCCATCCGCCAGCAGGCCAAACAGAAAGCCGTGCATGGCCTGGAACACATGCGGGAATTCTGTGCGCACCGCGGCCAGTTCATTGATATCGAAGAAACGCCGGTAGTTGATTTCGTCTGCCGCCACGCGCCAGAAGGCCAGCGTGTAGGGCTGCTGGTCGAGGAAAGAGTCCAGCAGGTCATAGCCTGCGCTGCCGTTGAAGACGGCCAGCGTGCGGGTTGTGGCGGCGCGCACTGCCGGGCTGTCGTGGTGGAGCGCCGCAAAGCGCCGCCGGATGATGCCGGATTCGGCGCGGCGTTCGTCGCGTTCGGCGGGGGTGGGGCTGTTATAGGGGGGCAGGTGGCGCGCCGCGCTGCGGATGCTGGCGAGTTCGCGGGCGGTGTCGTCTTCGCCGCCCTGCGCCACGAGGTCCGCGTGAATGCCGTCCAGCACCGTGTACCAACTGTTGATGGACACCGGCAGCCGGTAATCATAAACACACACGAAGAGATCCGCTGCGGCGCTGTCGTCGTCATACAGCAGCGTGATCTCGCCGCTTTCCAGCACGACGCCGTAATGTTCGCCCAAAATCGGCAGCAGCACGCGGTCATCGTTGCGGCGGCGCGCGTGCCGCCAGTTGATATCGAAGAAATCGGCAAAGTGCGAGCCAGGCCCGTTGGCCAGCACATCCATCCACCAGGCGTTATCTGGCCCGATGCCCATGTGGTTGGGCACGATATCGATGAGCAGCCCCATGCCGCGCGCGCGCAGGGCCGGGTTCAGCCTGGCGTAATCCACCACGTCATAGCCGTGCGTGCTGCCTGGGCGCGCCCGAAACAGCGGCGATGTGTACAGGTCGCTGATGCCGAGCGCGTCCAGGTAGGGCACCAGGTCTCGCGCATGGTCAAACGTAAACGCTTCGTTCATCTGCACACGGTAAACGGCGCGCGGAATGCGCCGCTCTGCCGCGATGCGCTGCACGATGTCTTCAACCGTCAACCCCGCTGGTGTTATGAATTCCATTTAGGCCTCCCGCACATACACCGCGAACGATTTCGGCGGGATGGTCACTTCCGGTTCCAGCGCATCCGGCAGGGTGGCGGCGGGGTGGACCTGCCCATCGCTGCGCTGCCAGCGCGCATCCTGAGAGTCGAAGCGCTTGTGCCAGGTGCCGGCCGGGATGGGTGGACGCAGCGACGCGGCAAAACTGGTGTGGAAGTTGAAGATGATGAAGACATCGCCGTCATCGTCGGCATCGCCGCTGCTGGCCTGCCCCGCCCCCGCGCGCCGATGCATGAAGATCACGCGTTCCGGCGCGTAGGCCCACAACTGCA
>CAZQIJ010000719.1:0-2044 GCA_964592955.1 uncultured Anaerolineaceae bacterium | reverse complement strand
GTTCGAGCCGTCGTTGACAGGGGAGGCGATTTCGTCGAAGTAGACGGGCTGGTTGTGGCGCTCGAACACCACCTGACGCCGCGTGGATTTATCCGGTTCCACGCGCAGAAGGCGCACGATGTCGCGCGTGCCCTCCACGGTTTCGGGGGTGGCGTTGTGCGCTTTGAAGTAATCGGCAAGCAGGAGGGGGAAGCTGTCTTCCAGGTTGGCGGTGAGGTCTGTACCGAGCAGGAGCTCGGCAGAGGGGTTCGACTCCAGCAGGCGGCCAGCGCGATCCAGGAAGATGATGCCGTCGGCAGTGGCGTTGAGGATGGCGCGCATGCGGTTATTGACGGACATGATGCGCTCATAGAGGGTGGTATTTTCCAGGTGGCCACCGGCCTGGATCGCGAGCAGTTCCAGGGTGCCGATGTCGTTTTCGATGGTGGTACGGGTGCGGTTAAAGAGTACGCTGATGACCTCGTGAACGCGGCCCCCGTGTTTGATGGGGGCGACGATGACGCTGTTGAACTCGTTCTGGTCGGCATACAGCGCGTGAGAGAAGATGGGGTTATGCTGCACGTCCACGACATACTGAATGGTGCCGGTTTCTGCGGCGTGGTAGAGCAGATCTTCCGGGAGGGGTGAGCGGCGCGCGACATCGCCGCTGCGGGCCAGGCTGCTCACCAGCGACAGTTCGCGGGTTTGCGGCAGGTAGCGGTACATGAGGGCGGTATCGCCGTGAAGCACATCCAGGGCGGTGCGCAGGATGGCGTTCATGACGGAGTGGCGGTCGGTATCGCTGGAGAGGCGCAGCGACAGCTCGCGCAGGCGGGTGAGCCGTTCGATTTGGTGCTGGCGTTCCTGAAGCAGGCGCGAATTCTGAATGCTGATGACGGCATGCCCGGCCAGGCTGCGGATGAACTCCTGGTGTTCGTCTGTGAAGTAATCCGGGGTGCGGCTTTCGATGTTGAGGACGCCGAGCAGCGTTTCGTCCTGGAGGAGCGGCACCACCAGCGACGAGGCATAGCGCCCCGGCGAAAACGTGGAGATGTAGTCTGGCGCATCGAGGTTGCTGCTGATGACTTCGATGCGATGGGTGCGCGCCACGCGCCCCATGACGCCAGCGGTAAGTGGCCGCGACACGCGGCGCTGTACCCAGTGGTTTTCGATGAGTTCCTGGCCGATGATCTCGAAGGTGTCATCATCCACGAGCGCCAGGGCGACCATATCCGCCTGGGTGGTGTTGGCGGCGGCCTCGATCACGTTGCGGATAAGCTGGTCTACGTGGAGCGCGCTGGAGATCTGGCGGGCGATGTCTTCGATGATGGTCAACTGGCGCATACGGCGGTTCAACTGATCCTGCACGCGGGCATACTGCTGGGCGTTGTGGATTTGGGCGGCGATCTGGTTGCTGGCCATTTCCAGCACGCGGGCCTCGTTTTCTTCAAACTTTGGCGGCGACCCCACACACACGACGCCGAGCGTCTGCTTGTTGACCAGCAGGGGGGCGATGGCCAGTGTGGTGTTGTTGTGCCAGTCCATGACATCCTGCAGGCCGGGTGAGCTGGTTTCGCGGTGAAAGAGGCGCGGGAAGGTTTGGAGCGCGCGAATTTCGGCGAGATCGCTGAGGGCGGCATAGCGGGGGCTGTTGGCCACGCCATAGAATTCGAGCATATCGTCGCTGGTATCCAGCAGGGCGATCATGAGGTGATCTGCGTTCAGCATCGAGCGCAGCACCTGGATGACGTTGGCGATGACCTCGTCCACGTTGAGGTATGAGGTGGAAATGCGCGAGAGGTAAACCAACTGGCCCTGTTCGGTGGCGTAGGCTTCCAGCAGGGCCAGCAGTTCGGCGTTATCGACGGCAGCCGACACCTGGTAGCCGAACGTCTCCAACAGGTCGAGATCGTCGCGGCGGTGGTGGTGGGGGGCGTTATGGAAGATGACGATGAGGCCAGAGATGCTGGTGCCGGTGCGCAGGGGCACCTCGGCCATCGCGCGAAATTCGCCCAGACGTGCCAGCTCGCGCAGGCGGCGGTCGTGTTCGGTATCTGGGATGCTG
>CAZQIJ010000718.1:0-2046 GCA_964592955.1 uncultured Anaerolineaceae bacterium | reverse complement strand
CCCCTGAAGTGGTTGTGCATAACAAGGAGTATCGTAACATGAAACGCATTGTTATTTTGTGGATCTGCGCCGTCCTGTTGGTTCCGGCAGCAGCGCAGGAAGCCGAACCGCGCGATGTGCGTTTTTTCCTCTCATACATCCCCAACGTTCAGTTCTCACCGCTCTACGTCGCGGTGGAGAACGGGTATTTCGCAGCCGAAGGCATTGCACTGCAGATTGAGCATGGCGACGAAAACATAGGGGTAGAGCAGATTGCCCTCAACGACATACCGTTCGGAATGATCAGCGGAGAGCAGGTTATCCTGGCGAGGGCTGGCGCACGCCCGGTTGTATACGTCTACGAATGGTTCCAGTCGTTCCCGGTGGGTCTTGTAGTGCCATCAACGACAGATGCAGACGAAGTCACGGATCTGGTGGGGCAGACAGTTGGTGTACCGGGGCGCTTTGGCGCAAGCTACATCGGGCTCAACGCGCTGCTGTTTGCCAATGGCCTGAGCGAAGCAGACATCGACCTGCGCGAAGTCGGTTTTGGCGCGCCGGATATTGTGTGTGCGGGCAGCGTTAGCGCGACAACCGTCTACATCAACAATGAACCCCTGGAGATCCAGCGGCGCGCCGCAGCGGGCGAGTGTGGAGACATCACCTCGGTTCAGGTCTTCCCGCTGGCAGATTACGGCGATCTTGTCTCTAACGGCATCGTCACCAACGAAGCGGTCCTCGCCAACGATCCCGACCTGGTGCGGGCGGTGATTCGCGCGTTCGACCACGGCCTGCAAGACACGGCAAACAACCCGGCGCGGGCCTATCTGCTCAGCGAAGCCTACGTCGAAGGGCTGCCGCTCACAGAGGATCTGCGCGCCGCGCTGGAAACTGCCGCAGACGCGCAGGAGGCATTCCTGGCTGCCGAGCCTGACGCAGAGGCAGTTGCCGCCAGCCGCGACGCATTGGCGGAATCGCTGGCTGCGGATTTTGACGCCCGCGACATTCAGCAGTTCCAGATCCTGCTGGCAACCATTGACCTGTGGACAGCGGATGAGGTATTGGGTGTTTCTGAGGCAGAAACGTGGCAGCGCACGCAGGAGGTGCTGCTCGAAATGCGCCTGCTGACCGAAGCAATTGAACTCGAAGCGGCCTACACCAATGCTTTCCTCACAGACCCGGAATAGCCGCACGGAGACCAGGCTATGAAGCTGACCGCGAGACAAGTGGTTGTGGCGCACCCGATGCCGGGGGGGGGCAGTCTCCCTGCGCTTGGCCCGGTGTCCTTTGAAGTGCCATCCGGGCAGTTTGTTTGCCTGGTGGGACCCAGCGGGGGGGGGAAGAGCACGCTGGTACGCGTTTTCGCCGGTTTGCAGCCGCCCACACAGGGACAGGCGTTCATCAATGAGCAGCCCGTGCTGCGGCCACCCCTTGATACCGGTCTCATGTTTCAGGAAGCCACCCTTATGCCCTGGCGCACGGTGCTGGATAACGTCGCGCTGCCGCTGGAACTGGCAGGCACAGACCCGGCCACGCGCCACAGGCAGGCCAGAGCGCTTCTGGCCAAACTGGGACTGCACGAGTTCGAGAATGTCTATCCAGGGCAGCTTTCGGGCGGGATGGCACAGCGTGTCGCACTGGGGCGCGTGCTTTCAACCAGGCCGCGCGTGCTGCTTCTGGATGAGCCGTTCGGCGCATTGGACGCGCTTACCCGTGAGCAGGTCAGCCTTGACCTGCTTACGGCCTGGGAAACCGAGCATCAGACCGTGTTGATGGTGACGCACGATATTCATGAAGCCGTGCTGTTGGCAGACCGCGTGCTGGTCATGAGCCGCCGTCCTGGCCGCCTGGTCGATGATATTGAGGTGATGCTGCCGCGCCCGCGCACACCAGAACTGGTCTTTACCCCACAGTTTATGGCCATTGCCAGGCACGTGCGCGAGCGGGTGCGCCAGGATTATCCTGCTGCTGCCCCCGCCCTCCAGCGCCCACCCAGCCAGCACGCTAACGGGTAAGCGAGACCTCAATCACAGCAAGGCGATGATCCGAACCCGCGTTGGGGAGGAC
>CAZQIJ010000717.1:0-2055 GCA_964592955.1 uncultured Anaerolineaceae bacterium | reverse complement strand
GGGAGAGGGAGAGTGCCCACCGCTGCCAGGAAAAGCACCCCGCTGCGACCTGCGACACCTCCCCCTCCACATGGCAACCCTCGGCGGAATTCGTGTGCCGTCATGCGCTGGCGCGCGAGCATGGGGGAGGTTGGGCATTGCGCATCGCAATTGTGGGTTAATGCACAGCCCTGTGGAGAGGGATCCAGGGTGGGGACGCGTCCACCGCAACTTTCACGGCAGAGCCGTCAGGTTCATGCGCAGTGCAGGCAGGCCAGAAACCGGTACCCTGCCCTGCTTTTCTAACCTGTAACAAACCTTTAACCAACCTGAATCATCGAATCGATGGTTTCTAAGCTATGATTGAATCATGTTGCGGGGGATTAACGGAGAATTATAAAGATGCCCTACGTGGAACGATCGGTAGAGATTAATGCACCGGTGCAGGCCGTGTTTGACCTGGTCGCACACCGGCCAGAGCGCATGGTGGACTGGTGGCCCCCGATTGAACTGCAGGAACGGGTGACACCGCCGCCCACACGCATCGGGTCGATTTCGCGCTATGTTTATAACATGGTGGGCATACGCGTGAAGGGTGAACACAAAGTGATGGATATGGTTGAACACCGCCATCTGCTTGTGAAGACCACCAGCGGCATTGATGCCGCCTTCGATTTTGTCTTTGCGCCGTCTGGCAGTGGAACGCGCCTCACCATCCGCGTTGATTATTCGCTGCCGGGGGCAATCCTGGGCCAACTGCTCAACCGCGCCACAATCGAGAAGAAGAACCAGGAAGACCTTGAAGCTGGTCTGCACAACCTGAAGGCCCTGGCCGAAAACAGCGCCCTGGCCTGAGCCTTACCCCGCGCCTGGCGGCGTCTGCTGTATTCCCCGGAACGGAGGGCAGTCGCAGCCCTCCGCCGCCGGTATGTTTGTGAAACCTGCCTGTTTCAGCGCGCGTTTAACTGCGCACAGCGGCAGCCCTACCACGTTGTGATAGCATCCCTCAATCTTCTCAACCGGGTGAAACGCCGCGTTCTGAATGGCATAGCTCCCGGCTTTGTCGAACGGGTCGCCAGACGCAATATAGGCGTCGATTTCGGCGTCTGTATAGGCGCGCATGGTGACCTCGGTACAGACGATTTCGCCATGCGCCGGGTGTGCGTGCCGCAGCACGGTGAAGCTGGTGCACACGGTGTGCGGTCGCGCCCGCAGGCGCAGCAGCATCGCGCGCGCGTCGGCAGCATCCACCGGCTTACCAAGTAGTTCGCCATCCCTTTCGATGCCGATGGTATCCGCCGCGATGACGATGGTATCTGCTGCCACCACAATGGCCTCTTCCGGCTGCGCCTGGGCCATCGCCAGCACAGCGCGCGCTTTCTCGCGGCTCAAACGCTGCACATAGTCCAGCGGCATTTCACCCCCATGCTGGGTTTCGTCAATATCGGGTTTGATGATCTCAAACGGTATTCCCAGGGAGGCGATCAGCTCGCGCCGCCGCGGTGAACTCGATGCCAGAATCAGCCGCATAAACATTCCCGTTGTTGGTAGACGCGCACACAGTCTATGCAGAAGGGCGGGCAGCGTCAACTGGCGAATCGCGCGCAGATATCACGCGTGGGTTGCGTCTGGCGTCAGTTGGCCTAGAATCAGGAGAGGTCAGCTTGATGAGAAGAGGCTGTGGCTCATGGATGTATTGTGGTTTGTGCCGGGGCATGGGGATGGCCCTTTTCTGGGTACGGATATTGGCAAGCGCATACCCAGTCACGAATATCTGTCCCAGATTGCAATGGCGGCGGATGCGCTTGGCTTTAACGGTGTGCTGCTGCCCACCGGGTTCGGGTGTGAAGACTCGTGGGTTGTCGCGTCTGCCCTGATTCCGCTGACCCGACGCCTGAAGTTTCTGATTGCATTTCGCCCTGGCAGTTTGTCGCCCACACTGGCGGCGCGCATGTCTGCCACCTTCGACCGGCTTTCCGGCGGACGTCTGCTGCTCAATATCATTACCGGCGGCGATCCGGTGGAGCTGGCCGGGGATGGGACTTTTCTGAGCCACGACGAGCGCTATGCCAATAC
>CAZQIJ010000716.1:0-2062 GCA_964592955.1 uncultured Anaerolineaceae bacterium | reverse complement strand
TCACGATGGCTCGAATGGCTCCATGCGTCGAACTGGTCGCGCATGATATGGCAGTTGACGCAGGCTTCGGGGTCGCTCGAAAGATATGAGAAGCCGCGCGCATAGGTAAACGTAAAGCCGCCCAGCCCGATCAGCACGCCCAGGGTAGCGATGATCGCGCCGCCGACAAACAGGGGTAGCGCACTGGAACGCAAAAATCCTCGCATAGGTAAACTCCCTCTGAGCGGGCTGCGGCACCCTGAATCGGTGTCGCAGCGTGTACGGATTGGTTTTAGATTAGCACGTTGTGAATGGCCCGAAATTGATCTACGTCAAATTCAGGCGGAATTGGTTGCTTCGTGGATTTCGTCGAGGTGCGGGTTTTCGCCCATAGCTTCCAGCGCCGCGATGTTGAGGATATCGACCCGTTTGTGCCCCACTGCCACTATGCCCTGCTTGCCCCACAGTGTTAGTGTGCGGTTGATCGTCTCCACGGTGGAGCCGGTAAACTCAGCCAGATCGCGCTGCGTAATCGCCACATCCAGCCACACGGTATCGCCTTCGCTGCGCCCGAATTTCGCTGCCAGGTTCAGCAGCGCCAGCGCCAGGCGGCGGTCAACCCGTTTAAAGGCCATGTTGCGGATGCGATGATGCGCTTCGTGAACGTGCGCTGTGAGCAGGTCGATCAGCGTCAGCGAAAGCTGCGGATGCGCCAGCATCAGGCGGCGCACATCCTGACCATCGATGCTGATGATAACGCTGTCCTGAACAGTTTCGATCTGTGTGGGGTGGGGGTAAGGTCCAGAAACGGCCAGCAGCCCGAAAACGTCACCTGGGCCGTAAATCTTGAGGGTGATTGCCTGCCCATCTGCCGTATAGTTGACCAGGCGCACGCCGCCAGAGATGATGACGTAAAATGCGTGGATCGGGTCGCCCTGGTAAAGCAGCACTTCGCCGGGTTTCAGAAAATGGCTGCGCGCTGCCTCACGCATGGCCTCCAGAACCGGGGTATCCAGGTGCCGAAGTGCGGTGGCTTGGCCGAGGGTTGGCGCGTCCAGATGGCGAATCATAATAATCCTGTCAGTAGGTGGCGGATTTCTCCTCAGTTTACACCAGGTCCCACCCCCTTACCCTTGACGTTAGGCCATTATTTCGTGCCAAATGTCACCCGTGCGCGTTAGCGCATCAGGCGTTAAGCAGGGCAGGCATGCCCAGAAAACGGGCAAAGCGCTGTGCCGCCGCCGCGAAGCCCGCCCGTTCATAATCCGCCAGCACATCGAACGGCTGCGGTGTGAGGATGACGGTGTTCTTCTTGAACGTCCGCTGCCAGGTGCCCACCACCCGGCCATCGCTGACGATGGCCGGTTTAAAGATGCCGTTGCCGCCCGGCACGATCCAGGTGGCATACTGCGGATCAAGCGACGCGCTGCGATCCCGGTAGGCGATCAGGTATTCGTCGAAGCCCGGCAGCAGAACCACACGCGGCGCGCCTGCCGGAACAGACACAGTCGCCGTCGGCATCCAGTAAACCTGTGTGCTGACCTGCTCCTGCACCAGTTCCCCCTGAATGGCGTGCAGGCCAGCCCGCGCCTCACCCACCGGTAAGCCGCACCACCACACAAAATCATCCAGCGTGGCCGGGCCGCGGCTGAAGAAATAGCGCCGTGCCAGCAGTGCCAGCGCTTCGTCGTCTGGCAGGGGCGCGCCGGGAATCGAGCCGTCCAGGGCCACAAAGACCGGATTGTTCTTGGGCGCGGTGGTCTGGCAGATCAGCATTTCGAGCGAGGCACGCTCCAGCATGTAGTAGATCCGCTGTCCCGCACACGAAATCCCTTCGGCTTCGAGCTGCGTCGCAATCTCTGCCCGCTGCAGCGCGCCGCCGTCACGCACCACCCGCCCGATGATGTCTGCGCTCTTGTGGAGGGTCGCGTCGTCCAGTTCCAGTTCCCGGTAGCGGCGCGCGTTTTTCGCGATGATGCGCGGCGCGACCAGCGCAGTTATCCAGCGCAGGTCTTCTGCCGCCACCAGATGCAGTGTCCCGCGCATCAGCCAAGTGCGCACCACGCGCTTTTCTGCGATATCC
>CAZQIJ010000715.1:0-2064 GCA_964592955.1 uncultured Anaerolineaceae bacterium | reverse complement strand
GTGCTGGCTGCCGCGTTCCGCCGCAGTGGTGTGCTGCGCGTAGAGAAGATGTCAGATATTTTCTACATGTCTGAAGTCCTCGCCAAGCAGCCGCGTCCCAAAGGCCCGCGCCTGACGATTGTCACCAATGCAGGCGGCCCCGGCGTGCTGGCCACAGATACCCTCATCAGTGAAGGCGGCGAACTGACGGAAATCTCCGAAGCCACCATGAACGAACTCAATGCGTTCCTGCCTGCCGCCTGGAGCCACAACAACCCCATTGATATTCTTGGAGATGCAGACCCGGAACGTTACGCCAAAACGCTCGAGATCGCGGCGCGCGACGAAAACAGCGACGGTCTGTTGGTGATCCTCACACCCCAGGCGATGACCGACCCCACGCAAACAGCCGAAATGCTCAAGCAGTATGCCGACCTCGGTGGCAAACCCGTTATCGCAAGCTGGATGGGTGGCCCGATGGTGGCTGCTGGGGAAGCTATTCTCAACCGCGCCAATATCCCGACCTTCGCCTATCCTGATACCGCGGTGCGCATGTTCAACTATATGTGGCGCTACAGTCACAACCTGCGCGCACTGTATGAAACGCCCATTCTACCTGAAGACGAATATGGCGCGACACCCAACCGCGCCGCCGTCACCCACATCATCGAGAAGGCGCGTCAGCAGGGCCGCACCATTCTCACAGAGACCGAATCCAAACAGATTCTGGCGGCGTACCAAATTCCGACCACCCCCATTGCTATCGCCGTGACTGCCGATGCAGCCGTGCAGGCGGCAGATGCCATGGGCTACCCGGTTGTGGTCAAAATCCACTCAGAGACCATAACGCACAAAGTTGATGTCGGTGGGGTGATCCTCAATGTAACAGATGCGGGTGCGGTGCGCGAAGCCTTCAACAGCATTCAGTTGAACGTTACCGAGAAAGCCACCGCCGCAGATTTCCTCGGCGTAACGGTGCAGCCGATGGTGAAACTGGACGGTTACGAGCTGATTGTGGGCAGCAGCATTGACCCGCAGTTTGGCCCGGTACTGCTCTTCGGGATGGGCGGATCGCTGGTTGAGGTCTTCAAAGACAGCGCGCTCGGCCTGCCACCGCTTACAACGACGCTGGCCCGCCGCATGATTGAGCGCACGACGATCGTTCAGGCGCTTAAGGGCGTGCGTGGCCGTGCGCCCGTGGATCTGCACGAGTTAGAGAAGATTATGGTGCGCTTCAGCCAGTTGGTTGTGGAGCAGCCCTGGATCCGGGAAATGGATATCAACCCGCTGATCGCCTCGCCCGAACGCCTGCTGGCACTGGACGCGCGCGTGCTGCTGCATCCGGCAGATACCCCGGCAGATGCGCTGCCGAAACCGGCCATTCGCCCGTATCCGACGCAGTACGTGGGCACCTGTACCGCCACCGGCGGGGAAACCGTCACCATTCGCCCCATTCGCCCCGAAGACGAACCGCTGCTGGTGGATTTCCATGAGCGCTTGTCTGAACGCACGGTGTACCAGCGCTTCTTCTCTGTGATGAAGCTCAGCCAGCGTGTGGCGCATGAACGCCTGTCTCGCATCTCATTCATCGACTATGACCGCGAAATGGCGCTGGTTGCCACTGTGCCGGAAGACCAGACCGGGGAACCGGTTATGGTGGGGGTGGTGCGTCTCATCAAGCAAAGTCAGGGCGACGCCGAATTCGGCCTGGTCATCAGCGATGACTTCCAGCGCCAGGGGTTAGGGCGCGAACTGCTGAAGCGTGTTATTGAGGTGGGTCGCGACGAAAAGCTGAAACGCATTGTCGGCTACGTGCTGCCAGATAACACCGGTATGCTGCATGTGTGCGAGCAGCTCGGTTTCCGGCCAGAGCACATGCGTGAAGATAACGTCGTGAAAACCATCCTGGATCTCTAGGCTTTCGGCACCTTCCTGCCAGAGCAGCAGGTCACGGCGTATCCCGAAAAACGCCCTCGCGCTGAGGCGTCAGCGTGAGGGCGTTTTGTCTCTCAATCCGGGCCGTGAGCAGGTTACTTGCCCAGGCGTTTCTTCAGTTCTGCCGTCAGCGCCGGGACGATCTTAAAC
>CAZQIJ010000714.1:0-2070 GCA_964592955.1 uncultured Anaerolineaceae bacterium | reverse complement strand
CCGTCGCACCGGGCGAAACTGGGGGCGTATCTCGTGGAAGATGTTTGCCCGGACTGCAACGGCACGCGCCTGCGCCGCGAAAGCCGCGCCGTCACCATCAACGACGAAACCATTGTCACGGTATCGCAGTTGGCGCTCGCCAGCGTGCTGGACTGGCTGGCCCTGCTGGAGGATCGTGTCTCGGCGGAGGCGTGGCAGATCAGCGAGCCGGTGGTTTTCGACCTGCAGGAGCGCATTCATCGTCTGGTGGATGTCGGCCTCGGCTATCTGACGCTGGAACGCGCCACCCCGTCGCTTTCTGGTGGCGAAAGCCAGCGCCTGCGGCTGGCGGCGCTGCTCGGTTCCGGCCTGACCGGAGTCCTGTATGTGCTGGATGAGCCGACCATCGGCCTGCACCCGCGCGATAACGCCCTGCTCATCAACATGCTGCGGCGGCTGCGCGACCTGGGCAATACCGTTCTGGTGATCGAACACGACCTCGACATGATGCGCGCCGCCGATACGCTGATTGATATGGGGCCGGGTGCAGGGAAATATGGCGGGCAGATCATGGCGGTGGGCACACCCGAAGAAGTTGCGGCTACACCAGGCTCACTGACGGGCGACTATCTCTCTGGCCACAAAATCGTGCCGGTTCCTGTTGTGCGGCGCACGGGCACAGGCCAGCATCTGACGGTACATGGGGCACGCCAGCATAACCTCAAGAATGTGACGGTCTCATTCCCACTGGGCACACTGATCGCCATCGCGGGGGTTTCCGGGTCGGGGAAGTCGTCGCTGATGCTGGATACGCTGGGGCGTGCCGCCAGCCAGCGCTACCATAAGGCGCGCGAACTGCCGGGTGATCACGATCGCATCACAGGGTGGGAACATCTCACGAACGTTGTCATGATCGACCAGACCGCCATCGGGCGCACGCCGCGTTCTAATGCAGCGACCTACACGGACGTTTTCACACCCATCCGGTAGACCTTCGCCAGTTTGCCTGAGGCACGTCACCTGGATGCGCGCCACTTCTCCTTTAATGTGCAGGGGGGCCGCTGTGAACGCTGCGAAGGGGCAGGTGTCCTCACCGTCAATATGTACTTCCTGCCAGATATCGAGGTGCGCTGCCCCGCGTGCCGGGGTAGGCGTTTCCAGGACAGTGTGCTGGCGGTGAAGTATGGCGGCAGCGATATCGCCCAGGTGCTAGATATGAGCATCGAGGAGGCGTTTGACCTGTTCCGCGAAGTGCCAGCTATCGCCAGCAAGCTCCGCATGATGGTCGATGTGGGGCTGGGTTACCTCAAACTTGGCCAGCCCGCCACCATGCTTTCCGGTGGCGAAGCGCAGCGTATCAAACTGGCCAAAGAACTGGGGCGGCATTCCGACGGGCACACGCTCTACCTGCTGGATGAGCCGACAACCGGCCTGCACCCACACGACACCGCTCGCCTGCTGTCTGTGCTGCAGCGGCTGGTGGACTCACACAACACGGTCATGGTCATCGAACACAGTATTGAGGTGATTCGCGTCGCAGACTGGGTCATCGAGTTAGGGCCAGAAGGCGGTATGGCTGGCGGGTATTTGGTGGCCCAGGGGACACCCGAAGACGTAGCCGCCAGTGCCGGGTCGCTGACCGCACCCTACATCGACATCCCACAGCGCTAAACAGCCGGACAGCACAAGTTCAGAGGGCAGATGCGTCTGTCCTCTGTTGCAGTTTAATTTCCATCCTTCCCCCAAATTCAATTCGGAATCCAGGGCTTTTGCAAAGTCAGAAGCATGGGGCTTGTGGCAGGGTATTGGCCAGTTTCCTGGCAAGTGCTGGTCTGGCCGCGCACCGTTGGGTTACCCACATCAGGTGTGTACCCACACCAGGTGTGGGGATGACCAACCTGACACCCATCAGAGCGCAACAGGTCTGTCTACCCACTAAAGTGGGTGTCCGACCGGCACATGACGAGACCCTTGCTAGCCAGGGGACTTGTTCCCCTGGCACCCCCCACTTTGCAACAGCCCTGATTCGGAATCCTTAGGGCAAACGCATCAAAAATACTGAAGCAAGTGAGAAAGGAAAGAGTCGTCCAA
>CAZQIJ010000713.1:0-2085 GCA_964592955.1 uncultured Anaerolineaceae bacterium | reverse complement strand
AAGATTAAGAATCAGGGTGAAACGCACATGGCATGTATAGGGGCGCTGCCCCTGCGACCCCGGCAGGGAGCGAAGCCCCCTGCACCCCGTCCTGCGCATCCTGGTGCTAAGTACCAGGACAAGATTAAGAATCAGGGTGAAACGCACATGGCATGTATAGGGGCGCTGCCCCTGCACCCCGAATCCTATCTTATCGCAGTACTAGCGTGCAGGGGTGTGGTGAAAAAGTCAAGCACGGGGTGGCGGCACACGAGGGCAGCGGTTGTTGCGCGGTGGCCGCCAGGCCGGATACAATTTACAGTGGTACAACTGCTGAGGCCAGCGCACCTCTCGTTGCCAACTTAACAAAAAAGAAGGTTCTCCAATGCCCGCGAAAAAGATTTTATTCCTCGTCGGTGACTATACGGAAGACTATGAAGTAATGGTGCCGTACCAGATGATGCAGATGGTCGGCCACACGGTGCATGCTGCCTGCCCTGGCAAGAAGGCTGGCGACTCGATCCGTACAGCGATCCATGACTTTGAAGGGGATCAGACTTACAGCGAGAAGCCCGGCCACAACTTCGGGCTTAATGCCGATTTCGACACGATCAACCCGGCGGATTATGATGCCCTGGTGCTGCCGGGTGGACGTGGTCCTGAATACATCCGCCTGAACCAGCGCGTGCTGGAAATTACCCGTCACTTTGCCGAGACGAACAAGCCCATCGCGGCCACATGCCATGGGCCGATGGTGCTGGCGGCTGCCGGTGTGCTGCAGGGGCGCGAAAGCACGGCGTATCCTGCGGTTGGGCCGGATGTGACCATTGCCGGGGGCAAGTTCATCGATATCCCTGTGGATCAGGCGCATGTGGAAGGGAATCTGGTCACTGCACCTGCGTGGCCTGCCAATGCCGTGTGGATGGCGAAATTCCTTGAAGTTCTGGGGACCAGGATCGAAGCGTAGTACACGTTCGCGAAAATCCATGAGCAGTTGGGCACAGCGCCGCGTGCTCCTACACGCGCGATGGTTTACTGCTCACTTATTTGCGCCACGCTGTAGTATCAGGACTTTCGCTTGAGATGTTCACAAAGGGTCATAGTGGCGCAGCATATGAGCAAATTGACCTTTTATGACCCTTAGATAGTTTACGAAGCGAAAGTCCTAAGTACTTTCATTTCGCGCTGTGTGTCAGCAAGTACCCTGCGCCTGAAGCCTGCCTTCAGGCGCAGTTGGTTGTGCGCAGGAGGCCGCCGGGGTCACCACGCCTGATCCAGCGCCGCCAGCGTCTCTGCCGTGCGCGCGATGACGGGATGAAGCGCCATGCCCTGGGGGGCGAAGCGCGCTTCTTCGGCCAGGCGCAAACAGAGGCCCACCTGGCCCACCAGCGCCGCATCCACCCCCTGCCGCGCCAGGATCTCGGTCACATCCTGCGGGCGTGGCCGCCGCATGTTGAGCTTATCTGCCGTGTAGCCGGTGATGGCTGCCGCCACCGATTCCGGCGTGCGCGCCTGTAATGCACTGCGGGCGGCCTTCAGCGCGCTGGAGCGCCGCGCCGCCACCTGCTGCCGCTGCTGAACTGCCTGCCAGCGCAGCGCGCCCCACACGCCCAGCGCCAGCCCCGGCGGGATCAGCCACAGCAGCGCGGGGATGTTCAGCGCGCTTTGGGCCGCCGCGCCCTTTAGGGGCAGCGCCACCGCATTGGGCACGCCGGTAAACTGCGGCAGCGCGCTGATGCCGTCTGCGCCCGGCAGCACATCGACACGGAAAGGCCCCACTGTGCGCGTCACAAATTCCGCCGTCGTGGGGTCGTAGCTGGTGAAGACGATGGGCGGAAAGTCGTGGGTACCGGCCCGGTCCGGGATCAGACGCCAGCCGAAGACCTGTTCGGCCACGCGCAGCGCACCGCGGCTTTCTGACCGGGTGACCGACGGGTCACGGTACACGCGCCAGCCGTCTGGCACCGCGATTTCCGGCGCGGTGAGGATCTCCACATTGCCGGTGCCCGCCAGCGAAACACGCAGCGCCAGCGGTTCGCCCAACGTCAGCCGCTGACGGTCGATCTCTGCGGTGATCTCGATGCGCCCCACCGCGCCATCGTACCC
>CAZQIJ010000712.1:0-2085 GCA_964592955.1 uncultured Anaerolineaceae bacterium | reverse complement strand
CGTGTATGGTGAGCCAGCAGCTCCTGGTGACCCGCCCGTAATTCTGTACGAAGATCCGACGCTTTGTACAGGAGATCAGCGTAAACTGGTGCGCGTGGGGGCCACCGTGCGCTCTGAAACCGTCTTTATGCATCTGCTGGGGTTCGTGTTTGTTGACCTGGACGCGGTAGCGGTTTCTGAAACTGCCGTGCTGGACGTCATCATGATTATGGACGTGTCTGAATCCATGCTCAACGAAACCAGCTACGATGACTGGGCAAAAATCGGTTACGGCATGGCCTATGTGCCACCACGCTGGACATCCATACGTCTAGACGAAACCGCCGCAGGCCGCTTCACCAATCCGCCCCCCACCGGTTACGAATATGTGACGGCAGACCCGGGTGACGTGGAGCGTGATGACCTGATTCAGTTCTGGTGGGACCTGCTGATGCAGCCCCAGAGCCGCATTGCCGAACGCTTCCAGTATGCCGACCGCTTCACCGGCCTCCCGATCCCAGCCTTGAACGACGAGCAGGATTTCGACAATACCAGCTACACCGTGAAAACCTTTGAGGTTGTGGGCGTGGGTGGTGCGGGGACACAGCAGCACCCGCGCGAAGCCTGCCGTGTGCGCTTCTGGCCCTACTCCACAACACAAAAAGTCCCGCCAGACCTGCTGACGCTTTATGGTGCAGACTGGCCGACGACACCCGGTGTGGAATCGCGCTGGGAAGGCTTCGTACCCACCTTCAACTTCTACGGCTGCTGCAACGACCCGCTGGAAAATGCCGAGATCGACGAAGAGTACACCCTCACGCAGCTCACAGGGGATCCCATCGCGGCAGACGCCAACGGCGACAATCGCGGGGACTTCAAGTTTAACGACCTGATCTGCCAGCCGTTCAAGCAGGCGCGTGACGCGACGGCGGCGTTTGTCGATCGCATCGACTTCGCCCGAGGCGACCGTGTGGCGTTTGTCACGTTTGACCGTACAGCTAATCTGATTGACCCGGATGGCACAATCGGTGAAACGACAGGGATCTGCGACGAAGAGCTGACGGATCGTGGCGAGGGGCCGAGAACCAATCTTACCCACATGATTGAATCTAAATGCCGAGCTGAAGTAACGCTCTTCCGTGACCTGGGTGTGCGTGCCGAGCCGAACTTCTATGTGCCCAACCCTGAGGGGGGGTGGATGGAGTTTGCGCATGGCCTCAGTGATGTAGGTGAGTCGCGCCCGGTGGACTACTACAATCTGGAGTTGAACCCAGACTTCAGCGATCCTGATAAACTGCCCATTCAGCGCGCGCTTAACATGTATCCGGTACAGGGCAACTGTGAATTCCAGAATGCGTCAATGCGGTCGAATTACAGCCTGTACTCGATGTGGAGTTGGGATCAGCTCACAACTGAGGGTTTTGGTAACGGTGACCCAAATGGGGACGTTAAGGGCGCATCCTCGTTGTTCCGCGTGATGACGCCGGTGGCCTACACCGGGGCATGGGACAGCGCGAACCTGACCGAAAACAACAGCTATGAGCTGTGGGCCAGTTGCCGGGGGACCAACATGGGTGCCGCCCTGCGTGTGGCCAGCAATGCGCTCCTTGACCCCACCACCACACGCCGTCAGGGAACGGTGTGGGTCATGATCCTGTTGAGCGATGGCGCAGCAGGGGCCAGCGACCCGGTACGCCTGCAAGGGGAAATGCCCCCAGCGGCAGAGCCTTATCGTGATCGCGAAGCAGTGCCGGCGCTCGGAAAGGCGGAATGGCCTCCCAGCTCAGGGACATTCATTGTCAAGTATGGTTACGGCGGTCTCGATCGTCCTTCCGATCAGCTTGGCACCTACGGTGTCTATGGGCTTTGCCCCATTGGCACACCCGCCATACGTTCAGAACTTACCCGCGTGGCAGGGGATGACCAGTTCCCCTACTGTGGCGATCAGCAGCCAGAAATCCGGCACTTCTGCCGTCCTGCTGGGGATGACCCGCTGACGGTGGGCGGACAGTGCGACGCAGGTGGTGCGTTGGTCGAGGCCAATGGTCACGGGTTTGCCCCTGCAAGCCTGGATGATCGCTTTGAATGCCTGCGTGATACCGATCC
>CAZQIJ010000711.1:0-2086 GCA_964592955.1 uncultured Anaerolineaceae bacterium | reverse complement strand
TTTTTGATCCAACTTTTTACAAAAAGTTGGCGGGGGGGTTGGGGGCAGCGCCCCCTAACCGCCTGCCTGAGTCGTTGCGTATTCGTTGTGGTTTGTCCGTGAGCGGCGCATGACGCACGGGCGGTTGACGAACCGTGACGGCACGCCCGCCGCCACCTCACCCCGGCAGGTCTACCGGAAACTGGATCTCGGTCACAAGGTCGCGGCCATCGGCATAACGTGCCGTGTTCAGCATCAGCTCGCGCGGCATGCCACACAGCCGCCACCCGTTGGACTGCGCCCACAGGCCCATACGGCTGTATCCCGCGTGGATGGCCTCCAGGCCGCCCGTAACGATGGTGGTCGCCATCATCTCCACCGGCGGAAGCTGGTGCAGGCACAGCCGCAGCGCGTCTGTAACAGGCACCGGCGCATGGTTTTCTGCCTCCACCAGCCGCCCAATCTCCAGCAGCAGGTTCTGCTCCACCATCTCTTCATCGCGGCAGATGGTGAAGCTCAGCCCATAGTCGGCGCGGGCCGGCAGCGCCCGGCGGATTTCGCGGTGCATGGCCAGCGCCGCCTCAAACGAGGTGAAGACGCCGTGCGCGCTGAGCACCGCCTGCGCCGGGAGCGTCTTGATAACCACATCCAGCGGCGCATCGGTCTCCATCGCGTGGATGGCGTGCAGCCGCGCCTCGATCTTGCGTATCCGCTGGAGTTCCTGGCGCAGAAGCTGCTCGACCTCGGCCTTCTTCAGCAGCAGCATCCCCTGGATTTCCTCCGTAGACACGCGCTCGTGCAGCAGCCGCCGAATCTGATCCAGCGACAGCCCGAGATCCTTAAGCACCAGGATGCGGTTAAGCTGCGCCATCTGCTCTGCACTGTAATAGCGATACCCGCTCGCAGAATCGATGCGCGCCGGTTTTAGCAGCCCGATTTCGTCATAGTAGCGCAGCAGCCGCCGCGAAACACGCGCCAGCCGCGCAAATTCCCCCACCGTAAACATGGCCCTCACCTCGTCTCACTCGCGCCAACTGCCTGCTGCCGCCCCTGATCTGTGCAGGGGGTGCGGGCATGCCGCGTTCCCCCTGCACTGGCCGCCGCGCCCCGGCCTGCGCGGCAAGGATCGTTACCGCTCACCCTGCCGGTGACGTTACCCGCCACACGCCGGAGTCTGCCGTCGCGCGCGCATAGTCTGCAAAGTCGCGCGCGGGGCGTCCCAGCGCCCGCCGCACGCCATCCGCCAGGCTGCTGTTGCGGCCATCCATCACTTCGGTGAACAGGAAATTCACCAGCCACACCATCGCTTCTGGCGCGCCTTCCGCACGCATGGCCGAAACATACGCGTCTGGCGGTACCGGCACGAAAGACACGTCGCGCCCCGCTGCCGCCGCAATTTCGCTGACGGCCTGCGCGAACGTCAGCAGGCGCGGGCCGGTCACCTCGTAAGTCTGCCCCACATGCTGGTCGCTGGTCAAGGCCGCCGTGACGATGTCGGCGATGTCGTCGGCGTCGATGAACGGTTCAGGCGCATCGCCCACCGGCAGCACCACTTCACCGCTCAGGATCGCATCCAGCATGAAGCCCTCGCTGAAATTCTGGTTGAACCAACTGGCGCGCACCACCGTCCAGCCAGCACCCGCGCCATTGGCTGCGTCACGCACGATCTGCTCGCAGGCCTGCGCCTGTGGTTCGCCGCGCCCGGTAAGCAGCACCAACCGCCGCACCCCGCTGGCCACCGCCTGCGCTGCGAAAGCGCGTATCACCGCATCTGCACCCGGCACCGCCACATCGGGCTGGTACGTGATGTAGACCGCCCACACGCCGTTCAGCGCGGCGGCCCACGTCTCTGGCGCGGTCCAGTCAAAAGGCGGCTCCCCCGCGCGCGATCCCACCCGCACAGGCAGGCCGCGCGCCTGCAACCGTTCCACCACGCGCCGCCCGGTTTTGCCCGTGCCGCCGGTTACGAGGATGAGCTTCTGTTCGGTCATGATGTGTCTTCTCCTGCTAACTGCCTGTCAATGTCCTCATGCTAAGCGTTGACGTTACGTGAAACTCAAGCGCGTCTCATCATCTACTCATCTTTGCACATTACAGCCTTCTAACC
>CAZQIJ010000710.1:0-2086 GCA_964592955.1 uncultured Anaerolineaceae bacterium | reverse complement strand
GGGGCAAACAACACAGGTGCGCGCAGGGTGGGTAGGGGGACGACACGCGGGTCGTCCCGAAAAACACGCAACCTGCCCCCACAATCCGAATGCACCGCTTCGCGAAGTTTACCAGCAGGGCATACGCGAAAACCGCGCTGCGAAAACGCAGATCAGCCGCCAGCGCGGTTTAGTCTGGAAACAGGAAGCTTGTCATGCGCGCAACGAGTCCGGTGAGGTCGGTGAGACCTTCGGCAAAGGCATGGCGACCTGTTCCAACGATCACAGCCGGTACGGGATTCTCGGTATGATGTCGATCACCTATAACTTCCAGGTTGCCATGATCGCTGGTCACTACGATCAGACCTTCGTCGTCATTCCATCGGTCAAGCACGCCGCGCATAACGCCGTCAAACGTCTCCAGCAGGGCGACGGCCTCGCTCAGCGTGCCGCGATGTCCGGTAACATCGGTCAGCCAATGCGAACAGAATGCGAACGTGTAGCGGCGCGCCAGCATAACCATGTGCTGACCAGCTTCTTCAGGGGTAAAAACCGGGACATCCGTAAACCCCAGGTGCGTGCGCCAGCCCGCGCCGGTCCAATCCTCGCTCAGCGCGTCACCTGCGCGCAGTTCGTCTATGCCAAAGAGGGGAAGCCCCGCAGTCATCGCTGCGTGCTGAATGCTGCTGCCCAGGGTTTTGCCGCGGGCAATGCTGCTGAGCAGAGACGGAGGGTAGGCATTGATAAGTGCAGCCCGCTGGCCGCGTGCCAGCACCTGCTTAAAGAAGTTATCCTCGGCGAGCAGCGCACGCGTGGCCGCATCCGGTTTCGGGCCATAGTGCCTGCCAGTGATTTTGGGGACATTGCGCCCGGTAAGCATAGCCGCCTGCGATGTACCACTCTGTGGACGTCCCACTACCCCCAGACCAGCATCCAGGGGCAGGAAAACTGCGCGTTCGCTTTCCTGGCGTCCGGCGCTGCGCAGCCAGCGTCGCCCATTGGCCAATGCGTGCAGCACAGGGGTATCTGCGGTAGCAAAGGGGTTGGTGTGCGGATCGTCATCACCCAACCCGATACCGTCCAGAAAGATAAAGAGGAGGTGCATCTGCCCGCTACGGTTGGAGGGCTGTGCGCAGCAGTTCTGGGGCAGGCAGCGCATGAGCACGCCAGATCTCGCCCCCGGCAGCGTCGAAAACGATGAACTCCGGGGTAAACGAAAACCCGTAGCGTTCGGTCAGTTCGCGGCCTAGCGGTGTGTGGATATTAATGCGCAGGATGTTGAAATCGCCCTGAATGCCATCCACGAACTGGTCAACACTGGGGCGTATGACCAGGCAGCCCGTACAGAAATTGCTGAAGAACTCCACAAAGGTGGGGCGGCCATTGGCAATGACAGCTTCTGCCGCATCCAGGTCGGCAACATCGCCTGCGCCAGGATGCAGCACCGCAAAACCAGCGGCAAACATCAGCAGCGTGAGGGCTTCTGCCGCCAGCACATAGCGCCAGCGCGCATGAAAGCGCAGCCGCAGCAGCAGAAAGATGAGGCCAACCGCAAGCACCGCAAACAAAGGATAGGAGAACTGGTTAAGGAGTCCGATCATAATCTACCAGGAAGGGATTTGTCCGCCGTTCATAACCAATCGTCGTTTCCGCCATATGACCGGGGAGCACACGCACCTCATCACCCAGCGGAATCAGTTTGTCGAAAATTGAGCGCATCAGGGTTTCGTAGTCACTGCCGGGCAGATCAACCCGCCCAATGCTGCCGCGAAACAGACAGTCACCGCTGAAGACCAGCGACGCACCCGGCATATAGAAGCTGATGTGACCTGGCGCATGCCCCGGCGTGAACAGCGTCTCAAGCCGGATCGCCCCAACCTCGATGGTCTCCGGTTCTGTGGTCAGCAAACGGTCTGGCGCTGCTGCTTCTGGGAATGGTGTTCCTGTGAACCGCAGTCCCTGCTGGGGCAGGGTTTGCAGAAAAAACAGGTCAGCCTCGTGAATGCAGAAGGGCGCACCGGTCATCGCTTTCAGGTCGCGGCTGGCCAGAACATGGTCGAAATGACCGTGCGTTGCCAGAATCAGCCTGATCGTCCAGTCCTGCGCC
>CAZQIJ010000709.1:0-2088 GCA_964592955.1 uncultured Anaerolineaceae bacterium | reverse complement strand
AACCGAAGCTGACGTGGATTAGCGCGCGCCTCAGAACGTGAGGTGCGGGTGCGTGATGGCGTTCAGAAACGGGATGAGCGCCATCACCACCGCCGGGGCATAGAACGCGGTGCGGTCGATCACATCCCCGGTCAGCAGGCCAATGGACCCATTCTGCCGCTTAGAGTCGGTGCGCGAAAAGACGATGTCGTCAGCATGTCCCAGTTCATGCCCCTGGCGGATGAGGTCACGCACCTGGTGCGGCAGCACAAAAGAGCCGCTGCGCGCCTTCCCCTCACGGGTGCCGCCAACGATCACCACCCAGGCGAAAGCCATCAGGTCATCTTCCACAGGGTCAAGGCCGCCCTCGATCCCCACCACATAGGCCGCATCTGGCACAGCCTGGCGCGCGTGGTGAACTCTGCCACGTGCGCCGCGCAGGGTTTCGTCTGCGCTCATGGGCTGTGCCGGTACCCCGGACTCTGCCTGGACCGCGCGAAACTCGAAGTGCGCATGCGGAAACATATGGATGAAGCCTTCGCGCGCGGCCTGGAGTTTCACCGGGTTGGTGGAGGCGACAATCACCGTTTGTGTGTTCATGTTGGAACTCCTTAACGATCCGGGTTTCGGCTTGCGGTTGGTGGTGTGGGCTGTGGGACAGCGACCTTTTCGCTATCCTACCATGAGGATGCCTTGTGTGCCACGCTGCGCAGGCGGAAAGCGAAGATCCGCTTCTTAACAGAATTCTGATAGCGCAGGGGGGCGTTTGATGTTCAAATAGAAAATCCACGCAGCACAAAGGAGAAAATATAATGCGTTACAAATTACTGGGCAGGAGCGGCCTGCGCGTTTCTGAATTGTGCCTGGGCACCATGACCTTCGGTGAAGACTGGGGCTGGGGCGCTGCGAAAGAGGAATGCCAGAAGATGGTGGCGTGCTTTGCCAGCGCGGGCGGCAACTTCATCGATACCTCTGTGAATTATACCAACGGCACCAGCGAGCGCATTGTGGGCGACCTGATTAAAGCCGACCGCGATTATTATGTGGTGGCCACCAAATACACCCTCACCTCGGTTGACCAGGCCGACCCGAACCGGGGCGGCAACAGCCGCAAGAATATGATGCGCTCTGTGGAACACAGCCTGAAAAGCCTGCAAACGGACTATATCGACGTGCTGTACCTGCACGCCTGGGATTTTATGACCCCGCTGCAGGAAGTGCTGCGCGGGATGGAGGACCTGGTGCGCGCGGGCAAAGTGCTTTACCTGGCGTTTTCTGATACGCCAGCCTGGATTTTCGCCCAGGCCAACACGCTGGCGGACGTACACGGATGGTCGCCGTTTGTGGGCATCCAACTGCCCTATTCGCTGGCCTCGCGCAGCGCGGAACGCGCCGAAATCCCGGCGGCAAAGTACTGGGATATGGCCGTGCTGGCGTGGGGAATCCTGGGCGGCGGGCTGCTGACGGGCAAATACAGCAGCGGCAGCGCCGACCCCAAACGCTACAGCGACCGTCAGGTCAGCGAGCGCGAGCAGAAGATCGTGGATACGCTGGACGCGGTCGCGCAGGAAACCGGGCGGGCCCCCTCGCAGGTGGCCATCAACTGGGTGCGCCAGCAGCAGCAGCGCGCCGAGGTTATCCCGATTCTGGGGGCACGCAGCGAGGCACAGCTTAAGGATAATCTGGCGGCGCTGGAATGGTCGCTGACGCCAGAACAGATCCAGCGCCTGAGCGACGCCGGGCAGATCGATTATGGGTTCCCGCGCGATTTCCTCGAAACCGGCGCGCGCCAGTTCATCTTCGGCCAGACATTTGACAAAATCGACAACCACCGCGGGAATCCGGTACGCTGAGGCGTTTCACAACCGGCCCTTGCGCTTCAGCAGGCCGCGATACAAGCTGTCCAGGTCATGTACCAGCCGGTCGATGCCGTAACGATCCAGCATGGCGGCCTGGGCAGCGCGCGTATCTGGCGGCGTGCGCAGCGTTTCCACGATGCCGCGTGCCAGCGCCTCGGCGTCCCCGGACGGCACAAGCAGCCCCAGTGCGCCGCCGTCCAGCAGATCCGGCAGGCCGCCTACTGCGGTCGTCACCACCGGGCACCCTGCG
>CAZQIJ010000708.1:0-2089 GCA_964592955.1 uncultured Anaerolineaceae bacterium | reverse complement strand
GCTTTGCCATGCGCTGCTTTACGCTGGTGTGTCTGACAACTTCGAGAATGTCTAATCATCGCTACCACTTCGCTTTCTTCATCCGGTTTTCGCGGCGCATAGCATCCTCACTGGAGACATCCTTACTCTGTAAGACACCATTCCCATTGGGTGAACGGCTGTTAGGCTGCACTCCACCCACAGCGGCAACATGCTGGATGACCCGTTCGACGTAGCCCGGCAAGTCCATCAAAGCCGTCCGTATCCATGCCGCATCGTCACACACCTGCGTAAAGCGTCCCGGATCAAACGGCTGCGGCACATTTCTGGGCATAATGGGACGGTAGCCGCCCCGGTTGTGTTCGATGTAACCGCGCATCATGTCTTTCATCACCGCATTGCGGCTGCCACGCGGGATACTGTTCCACCAGGCGATCAGGTCAGCATCCTCGCTGTAGGTCATTTTCACTGTCGCTGTCGCTCGTTTTTGCTTTGCCATAATTCAATCTCCTTTACAGGGTGTCCGAATCAGTCCGAATCGCGTCCGAAGCTGACCGACACCCCATCACCCCTACACCGCTATGATTGACGGGCGATAAACCGGGCGTAGTTCAGATACCCGCGTGCGTTGGCAAGCTGCGCTCCCGACACCAGTGCGGTCTGGGGATAGGCTTCGCGCACGTCCTCGACCACCAGTTCCGCACCACCGCCCGACAGGTACACCACATCCACTGTTGTCCCGCGCTGCCACTTCTCACTCATCAGATTGAGGGTCGCACTGCGAAGTGGTGCGAGAGCCTCTTCAACAATTTCGCCGTAATCTACCGGCTGCCCGTTGGCATGGAAAATGCCAGTCCTTAAAACTTCCTCGACGATCTTGAAGGGCATCTTCTCGCGGTAGTCGCGTTCCAATGCTGCGGCAATCCGCTCCTGTGCCGTATAGACCCCGCTCTCGACGCTGCCACTTTCGGCGTCCACAAACTCGCCCTCGTCATCGAGCGCCAGGTCAACGGTATATGTCCCCACATCACAGACACCGGTTCTGCGATAGGTGTGCTGGCGGTTAATTTCCCCGGCTTCGTTCAGGGTGTTGGCATAAATCGTCCCATAAGGCTGGGGCATGACCATCACTTCTGAGACGTTGGCGATGAGTTCTGCTGTATCGGTCTTGATGAGGTGCTGACCAATCAGCGAAGCCTTTAACTGCGCTGCATCCCGCATATGATCCGTCGGGAGGCCCGTAGCGATTCGGATATGCACGATGTCGCGGTTCCACATGCCCTGCATCACTTTCCCGATGGCGACCTTCGCCAGTCGGAGCCGGAACGCATTGCCCATCGTGGATTCATTAGCGGTTCTTCCACGAAGTCGCAGCAACTCACCGGGCGGAAGCTGCGCCAGTGCCAGATCACCGACAAACCAGTCTCCATCCTCATCGGTCATCTGGTCGCCCGGATGCCGCCGCGCTATGTCCTCTTGCTGAAATTTGATCTCACGGGCATGACCCATGACCGACGGAAACATCACCACCTGATCGGCAGTGACAGCCTTCACAACCCCGTAACCGATGTCCAATCCCATCGTCACAGTGCTGCCCGGTAATGCTGGTTTCTTGGAATTCTGCTTACTCACGATCTCATCTCCTTTGAGAAATACAAAAAAGCCAGTGACCTACGCTCGTTTGCGCGGTTTGGCTTTAGAACTACCTGTGTTGTTGGGTAAATAGCGTTCGATAGCGCGGGCTACATCGCCTAAATCAAAGGCTGCCGCAATACCTTGTTGAGTTGGGGCTGAACCAACAGATGTCGATCTTTTTGCAGGGGAAAGCGCGGCTGGTGTTCGAGAACTGCCCGATCCGGGTGGTCTTCTCGCAGCGGCAGGGCATGAATGTCTTCCACGAAGATGCCGCCTTCCAGCATCTCAACCAGCAGCACCGTGACATCATCGCCGCGCTGCCGCGTTTCCACTACGTGCTGGATATTCAGGACGAAGGTCTCTGGTATCTGTACAACCGCCCGGCAGCGGGGGAGATCGCCCGCTTCCAGACCACCTAGATGTTCACGAAAAAAAGAGTCTGCCCATGCGAATAAACATGGCGCATGAACGCAAT
>CAZQIJ010000707.1:0-2092 GCA_964592955.1 uncultured Anaerolineaceae bacterium | reverse complement strand
GGAACAGGGGCGTTTGCGCGAGGAACGCGACGCGCTGGCCCAACGCCTGCAGGAGGCCGAGGCGATGATGGCCGGGGTGAGCACGTCCCCGGCAGACGACGCCGCCTTCCAGCGCATGCTGAACGCGGTGGAGCGCGAACGCGATGAGCTGCTGCGCGAGCGCGACCGGTTGCAGGCCCAGTTGGAAGACCTGCGCCTCAGCGATGGTATGGCGGTGGTGCCGGAATCGTTCCAGCCAGTGCTGGAGCATATGGGCGAGGAACGCGCGCGGCTTCAGCGCGAAAAAGAGGAATATCGCCAGCGCCTCGAACAGCTTCAGCGCGAGCTTGCGGCCATTGGCGTGGACGGCACCGCGTCTGGGTTGGCGATGCTGATCACCAAGCTGTATGAGGACCGGTCTGCACTGCGCACGCGCAACGAGACGCTGGCGCGCGAGGTGGATGGGCTGCGGCACGAGCTGACCGAGATGCACGCCCATATCCACAATGTGGAGGCGCAGGAGAAGATCCTGCAAACGCTGCAAAACCAACTGCGCTATGTGGCCGATGACCGCGAAGCGGCAGTGCGCGAGCGTGACCAACTGCGCCAGCAGGCGATGGAAGCCGCCGCCCGGCTGGATTCGGTGAAAGAGCACCGCGCGCGCCTGCTGGCACAGGCCAGCGGTTTTCAGGAAGAATTGAAGGAAGCGCACGACGAGCAGGCCAAATTGTTCCGGCGCTTGCAGCGGCTGGCAGACGAAATCAGCCACATCACCGGCGAGCGCGACCGCCTGATGGCCGAAACCAGCGCGCTGAAGACCGAGCGCGACCAGCTTCTGGCGCGGGCAGACGGCGATCGTGGGCGCTTGCAGCAGATCGGCGAGATGGGCGTGGGGGCGCTGCAAACGATGGTCGCTGAACTCACCGATCAGCGCGGCACGCTGGAGCGTGAACTGCACGAGGCGCGCACGCAGCTCGCCACGCTGACCAACGCCCTGGAGGCCGCCAGGGCCGCCGCCCCGCCGCTGGAATATCGCCCGCAAAACCCGGACCTCATTATGGGCCTCGTGCAGGAGCTGCGCACGCCGATGACCTCCATCAGCGGCTATATTGACCTGCTGCTGGGCGAATCTGCCGGGATCCTGGGCGAAATGCAGCGGCAGTTTCTGCGGCGGGTCATCACCAACGTCATGCGGCTCTCTTCGATGCTGGATGACCTCATTCGCGTTACCGCACTGGATACAGGCCGCTTCACCTTGTCGCCGGAGGCCGTCGATATGGTGTCGCTGGTTGAGGACTCGGTGACGACGGCGGCGGTACAGTTCCGCGAGAAGGGGCTTACGGTGAGCCTCGAATTTGAAGACGACATCCCGCTGATTTTCGTGGATCGGGACGCGGTGACGCACATCTTCGGCGAGCTGCTGACCAATGCCTACCTGGTATCGCCGCCGGATAACGAGATCAGCATCACGGTGAAGCGCTACAGCCTCAACGGTAAAAACGGCGCGGCCACCGATGGCGTCTTTGTGGCGGTGGAAGATCGCGGCGGCGGCATTCCGCCAGAAGATGAAGCGCGGGTGTTCGCGCGCAAGTATAAAGCGGAAAACCCGCTGATTGCCGGCCTGGGCGATACCGGCGTGGGGTTGTCGATTGCCAGGGCGCTCGTGGAGGCGCATCAGGGGCGGCTGTGGCTTCAGACTCGTCAGAATGTGGGCAGCACGTTCTGCTTTGTGCTCCCCACCGAACAGCGCAAGCCGGAGAATTAGGCTGTGAACCGTGACCTGGGCAATGAACTGATTGTGGCGATTGCGGCGGTCGGCGTGATCGCGCTCGCGCTGGTGCTGGGCATTCTGCTTACGCTGTCGTCTAACCTGCCTGCGGCCAATGCCGCAACCCATACCGCCGTCGTGATTGAGGTGACGATCCCGCTCTCGCAGACGCGTCTTCCCACCGATACGGCCGAGCCTGCCACGATGGCGGCGACGCCTTCTGCACAACCGGAGGTGCCGGTCACGTCAGACGTGGATCCGGCGGCGCAGGCTGTCACCGCCAGCCCTGAGCCATCCACCCCTACAGATACCGCGACGGTCACACCAACGGACACACCAACGGAC
>CAZQIJ010000706.1:0-2093 GCA_964592955.1 uncultured Anaerolineaceae bacterium | reverse complement strand
TCGGTGGTGAACCGGCAGTCGTGCCAGATCACTTCATTCAGGAGCTGCGCCAACGGGTTTCCGCCATCGACATAGCCGGTGGGTTGCACATAGACGGACTTAAGCAGGGGGATGAAGTCGAAATCAAGAGTGGGCCGTTTGCGGGTTACGGTGCCATCTTTGACCTGCGGCTCAATGATGAAGAGCGTGTGCAGGTGCTGCTGCACTGGCTGGGACGCGAGATCAAGGTACAGGTGGACGCCAGGAAGATTGAGAAGCTCCGTCGATAGCCGGATCGTGCAGAGGCTGCACCGCCACAGAGTAGGACACGCCAGCCTTGTATTCCTTATGGAGGGTTTGGGCAGGCTGTACTCACATGTCATTAGCGATCATTGTGGCAATCTGGTGGATGATGTCTTGGGCGCGCTCTTCCTGCTCAGCCAGCGTGGTCAGCCAGCGATCCATGATGGTTACCATGTCTTCATTTTCGCCGGGGGTATCGAGTGCTTCGCGCAGCCTTTCGGTCTCCCCGGCGTCAAACTGGCGCAGCATCCGTAGGATGGCCATCATGCTGTGCCCAGACTGCCGCAGCATACGGATGACGCGCAGCCGCCCGATTTCTGCGGCACTGTACAGACGGTAGCCGGTCTGCTCATCGCGCGGGACATTCAGCAGGCCGTTGCGTTCCCAGTTGCGAAGTTGGTCAACCGTCACGCCGAGATGCTGTGCAGCCTGGCCAATACTCAGGCTGCGGCGTGTTGTATCCAACCGCTGGCCGCGTGCCCACCGTTCCAGAAACTCGATGGCTGCTTCTGCCTGGGTGCGTTCCATACGCACGTTCGCCAGATAATGATAGGCGAGTTCCATCGCCATCCCCAGGTCGCCCTCCACCACGCATTTGACCAGATCCAGCACAAGCTGTTTGCCGCCTGAATAGGGCCATTTGAGCGCCAGGTAGGCCAGCCGCATCTGTTCGCGATGCAGTGGCGTATAGTCCCGGTACCCGTTTGGGCTGCGTGGTACCGGCGCGATGAACCCCCAGGCTTCGTACAGACGCACCGTGTTGACGTGTACGCCCACGCTTTCCGCAATGTCTGACGTTTTCAGGCTGCGTGCCATGTGATCACCTCACCTCGGTTGACCCGTCCATTATAGCGGAGCTGCTGCAAACCCTCCACTAGCACACCAGGAGGATATACTGAGAATAGAGGTTAACAAGAACGGAGTCGAATACCTCATGCAAAACGAAATTGTGATCAAAGGGGCGCGCCTGCACAATCTGAAGGGAATCGACCTTCGTATTCCCAAGAACCAGCTCGTCGTTCTGACGGGGTTGTCTGGCTCGGGCAAATCGACACTGGCCTTTGAAACGCTGCATAAAGAAGGCCAGCGGCACTATCTGGAGTCGGTTGGCATGGTCAGCTATGCGGTGAGCAAGCCAGAGGTGGACAGCATCACCGGCCTTTCGCCTTCGATCAGCGTGGATCAGTATCAGACGAACCGCAGCCCGCGCTCCACCGTCGGAACCGTCACCGACGTGTTCACCTACCTGCGCATCCTGTTTGCGCGCATTGGTCACCGGGTCTGCCTGCACTGCGGGTCAGACATTCCGCCAGAGCACGATGTCAGCGCGCTCTCAGACGAAGATAGTGAACTCGACGAGACCTATCCTTGCCCGCGCTGCGGGTTGCCTGTCCCGAACCTGAGCATGGGGCATTTCTCGTTCAACAAACCGCAGGGCGCGTGCCCGACCTGTACGGGTCTGGGGGTTATTCACGGGGCAAACATCGCTCTCCTTATTGATCCTGCCAAGAGCATTCTCCAAGGGGGTGTGCTGACCTGGGACACACACGAGAGCAAACGCCACAGCCAGACTCTTCAGAACGGCGGGGAACACTATGGTTTCATCTTCGACCCAGCAGCGCCTGTTGGATCTTTGGGCGAGATACAGATGGATTACCTGCTGCACGGCGCGATGGGAACACGGTTCCGGCGGCATTTTCCCAGTGTAGAAGCGCCAGAAACTGTGTTGCGCGGGCGGTTTGAAGGGATCGTGCCAAATCTGCTGCGGCGGTACAACGAGAGCGCGAACAATCCGTCGCACCGGGCGAAAC
>CAZQIJ010000705.1:0-2096 GCA_964592955.1 uncultured Anaerolineaceae bacterium | reverse complement strand
AATGTTCCGGGGGGGCGGTGGGGGGGGCGCCGGGTTTCTTGGCGTCCTTGCGCTTTTTGTTTACCCGCAAAGGTGCCCCTCCGCTGACGGTGGTGGGATTTTCGGGTGAATGCTGGCGCAGGTATCGTTTATAATGGTGCGGATTGCACAAGGAGCAGAACAATGTCTGGCAGTTATCACGAAAGCACACTTTACCGGGTACGGCATTCGGCGGCCCACATCATGGCAGAAGCCATGCTGGAACGCTTCCCGGATGCCAAAATCGCCATCGGCCCGCCGATTGAGGATGGGTTCTACTATGACTTCGCACTGCCGCGCCCCATCAGCGACGACGATCTGGCGTGGGTCGAAAACCGGATGAAAGAGATTATCCGGGGTAACCATGCCTTTGACTGCCGCGAAGTCTCAGCAGATGAAGCGCTGGCCATGTTCAAGGATCAGCCCTATAAGGTCGAACTCATCAATGACCTCGTCAGCGGGCGCGTGGACGAAAACGGCGAGCAGATCGCCGAACCTGCGTCTAAGCTCACGATCTATACGCAGAACCGCTTCACGGATCTGTGCCGGGGGCCGCATGTAGAAAACACGTCTGAAATCGACCCGGAAGCCATCAGCATCACGTTTAAGATGCCTGCCGGTGCCTACTGGCGCGGCGACGAAAACCGCGAGCAGCTTACGCGCATCTACGGTACGGCGTGGGAAAGCGCTGCTGACCTTCAGGAGTACCTGAACCGGCTCGAAGAAGCCAAGCGCCGCGATCACCGCGTGCTGGGCGAACGGCTCCACCTGTTCACGTTCAGCCCGCTGGTGGGCAAGGGGCTGCCGCTGTGGAAACCGAACGGCGCGGTGCTGCGCGATACGCTGGAACGCTGGCTGCGCAAAACGCAGATCGATAACGGTTATCTGCCTGTCGTCACGCCGCACATCGGCAACCTGAACCTGTACAAAACATCCGGGCATTACCCCTACTACAGCGCCTCGCAGTACACGCCCATTCAGGTGGACGAAGAAGAATTTCTGCTGAAGCCCATGAATTGCCCGCATCACATCATGATCTACAAAAGCGACCTGCACTCTTACCGCGATTTACCGCTGCGCCTGGCAGAATTCGGCACGGTCTACCGCTATGAGCAGTCTGGCGAGCTGAACGGCCTCACACGTGTGCGCGGCTTTACGGTGGACGACGCGCACCTGTTCGTCACCCAGGAACAGCTCCTGGACGAGTTCAAGCGCGTGGTCGAACTGATCCGCGCAATCTTCAACACGCTTGGCCTGCAAGACTTCCGCGCCCGCGTGGGGCTGCGCGATCCCCAGAGCGATAAATATGTGGGCGAGAGCGAACTGTGGGAAAAGGCCAGCGCCGCCATCATCCAGGCCTGCGAAGACCTGGGCCTGCCCTATAAAGCCGAAGAAGGCGAAGCCGCGTTCTATGGGCCGAAGCTGGATTTTATCATCCGCGATGTGCTCAAACGCGAGTGGCAGTTGGGGACGGTGCAGGTAGACTACAACCTCCCGGCGCGCTTCGACCTCGAATACGTGGCGGAAGACGGCACACGCAAACGCCCCGTGATGATTCATCGCGCGCCGTTTGGCAGTATGGAGCGCTTCATCGGTATCCTCATCGAACACTTCGGCGGCGCGTTCCCGGCGTGGCTGGCACCCATTCAGGCCGTGATGATCCCGATTGCGGATCGTCACCTGGGGTATGTGAACGGCATCGCCAACCGCATGCGCGCGATGGGGATGCGTGTGGAAGTGGACGCCAGCAAGAACCGCATGGGGCAGAAGATCGCTGTCGCCCGCGAACAGCTCATCCCATATATGCTCATTGCTGGTGATAAAGACATCGAAGCCGGTTCAGTGAGTGTGCGGCTGCGCAGCGATGAAGACCTGGGCGCGATCAACGTTGATGCGTTCCTGGCGAAGCTCGAACACCTCATCGAGACGCAGTCTATGGAACTGTACTAAAACCACCGCTGACGCAGGTCTGCATGGCAGCATTTGTTCACAGATGCTGCCATTTTTTGTTATCATGGGAAGCAGTAATCTGGTAGAAAGTTTTCGCGATGCTTACCCGAATCGAAACGATGAATTAC
>CAZQIJ010000704.1:0-2101 GCA_964592955.1 uncultured Anaerolineaceae bacterium | reverse complement strand
GCTTAACACCGTGTCGGTCCACGGCCCCGAAGAACATGCCAGGGCGGTGCTTCAGTTCAGTTACCGCACCCCGCACGAAATACTCCGGGTGTTCTGTGATCCAGGCATGATCGGTACCGACATGGTTGGGGACGTAATCGAGAATCAGCCTGATTCCGTAGGTGCGAAGCTTTTCGCGCAGGATACGCAGACCTTCGCGTCCACCGGCCGCAGGATCAACCTCGTAGGCCCCAATCGCATAGGCCGAACCAATCACGTCCTCATTGGTAAGATCTGGTAAAACGTTGCGGTATTCGTGGCGATAATTGAGCGCGCTTTTCCGGCCTTCAGGGTTACGTCGCCAAATCCCCATCAGCCAGATCGCGTCGAAGTGATCATCTGCCAGTTCACGAATCACGTCATCAGGAATGGTGTCCAGCGTTATGGGGTGTCCGCAGCGCTGCGAAAGCGCCGTCAGCCACACGCGTGTATTGATTTCATATACAACCGACTTTTTACGCCAGGTCGTCATACGGGTGTCCTCCGCACAAGATCAACAAATGTTGGGGGTGAGCTGAGCGCTTCTGTATACAAGGACGGTGAGAACCATATCGGGAAAATCAAGGGGAACGAACCTCAAAGTTGGACTACAACACCCCAATTGTAATGCTTTTCAACCGTAGAAAACAATAGACCAATGGCCAGCAGGCCAGAATTTGCCAAAATGGCGCGTTGTTCTCATAATTTAACCACTTGCAAAATGGAAGGTGTATCCAGTATATTTACGATCATAATGAGCATTATTCTGACGGATAGACAATGACGTTAAGCCCTGCAATGCAAGAGTATTTGGCGGAGGCCTACCGGCTGGCACACTACCAGCAGGAAAATACTTATGTATCTACATCTGCCCTTGCAGATGTCCTGAAGGTATCTGCCCCGGCGGTGACCCGTATGGTGCAGCGGCTAAAAGATGCGGGCTATCTTGAACACGAACCCTATCAGGGCATTATGCTCACTCCACAGGGTGAGCGTGAGGCACTGCTGGCGATACGGCGTCACAGGTTAGTGGAGCGGTTTCTGGTAGACATCATGCAGTTTGGCTGGCATGAAGTACACGATGCGGCAGACACACTCGGCATCTCAGTAAGCGACGCGGTGGTGGCACGCATGGAGGCGCTGGCCGGGTATCCACGACGCTGCCCCCATGGGGAACCCATCCCATCTGCGCAGGGCGTTATGCCGCGTGTGGTAGATTACCCCCTCTCCGAAGCCGAACCGGGGCATGATCTGGTGGTGAGCCGTGTAAACACGCACGACGAAGACAAACTGCGCTATCTGGACACCCTGGGGCTTAAACCTGGAGAACACTTCCACCTTCTCGAACGTGCGCCGTTCAAGGGGCCCCTGCACCTGCATCTCAACGGCCAAACACACTTTATCGGTCACGAGATGGCCAGCATTCTGCGGGTGTGTGCGCCAAGCGAATTTGTGCTGGCGTAGGCTGGCTAACCGCTGCCGATCGTGCGCGCCGCGATCCCAATGCACAGCCATCCGGCGAGCAGCGATCCCCCACCAAGTGGCGCTACTGCCCCCATGAAACTCAGATTGAAGATCGCCAGAAGATACAGGCTGCCGGAAAACAGCACAATGCCCAGCAGCATAAAGATGCCGGCCCATGCTGCGAAACGCCCCCGGCTTACACCCGCCAACCACGCGACAGCCAGCAGCGCCAGCGTGTGTGTGATGTGATACAAATTCGCCGTGTTAAAGGTCGCTTCGCGGCCATTCGCGGCGAGCGTTTCTTCCAGCCCATGCGCGCCGAATGCTCCCAACGCGACGGCAAGAAAACCAGAGATGGCAGCGGTGAGGATGAGAAAGCGGGTCATTGGTTGATCTCTCCAACGCATACAATGAGTCTCACAACCTGCTCGGCCATGAGGCGCAACGGCATGACAGCGAAACGGTGGAAGCTATTCATGTGTGGAGCTTCATCATAGTTGTGGACACTCACCACAGAACAGGATACAGAAAAGAACCCACCGGTTCTGGTGGGTTCTTTCGTTATGGGCGCAAAGGGACTCGAACCCCTGACCTCACGGATGTGAACCGTGCGCTCTAA
>CAZQIJ010000703.1:0-2102 GCA_964592955.1 uncultured Anaerolineaceae bacterium | reverse complement strand
AAATGGCCGGGCGGGGGTGGGGGTGGGGGGGCGCGCTGTTGCGCGCCCCTACAGCGTACCTGAGGTGTTACAGTGCATCGCGGTACGATGACATCCAACGGTTCACACCCATGACGGTCTGACCACATGGGTGTGGTGGACGGTTAGCCCTTCACCGCGCCCTGTGTGAGGCCGCCCACGATCTGATCCTGAAGCGCGAGGTAAACACCGACGACCGGCACCGCCGCCACCAGCGCCCCCGCCGCGAACTTGCCCCAGTCGCGGTTGAAGTCTGCATTGATGAACTCGTAGAGGCCCACCATCAGCGTCCAGTTTTCTTTGGTGCGCAGCAGCAGGCGCGCCAGGATGAACTCGTTAAACGTGCCGACGAACGCCAGCACCCCCACCACCGCCAGGATGGGGCGCACCAGCGGGAAGATGAGCAGCCAGAACGTTTGCCAGTGCGTCGCGCCGTCCACCTCTGCGCTTTCGTCGATGTCACGCGGGATCGAGTCGAAGAAGCCTTTCATCAGCCAGGTGTTGATGCCCATCGCGCCAGCCATATAGACCAGGATCAGCCCGCCCAGGCTGTTGAGCCCGAACAGCTCCAGGAAACCCCAGTCGATGAAGCTTAGGAACGGCAGCACGCGCGGGATGGCGTCTGCCAGATTGCCGATTTCCAGCACGATGAGGTACAGCGCCACGATGGCCAACAGGTTCGGGAAGACCTGAATGAGCAGCACCCCCAGAAGCAGCGTCCGCCGCCCGGTAAACCGGAAGCGCGAGAACGAGTAGGCGCTGAGCGCGGTGATAATCACCGTGAGCGCGGTGCTGATGGTGGCGACGATGAACGAGTTGAGGATCCAGTTCCAGAACGGGAAGTTGGCCAGTTCGTCGATCAGCAGGGTGCGGAAGTTGATGAACAGCTCATCGAAGCTTTCGACGCCGCGCGGGATAAGCGACTGTGTGGCCAGCGTCCCGGACGGGTTAAACGCCGACGACAGAATAAACACGATGGGAAACAGCGCGAACAGAATGGCGAACAGGATGACCACCATGCGCAGCGCCAGCCCGATGGTGCGCTCGCGGCTGGTCATCACCATGCGTGACCGCACACGGTCTTGTTTTGCCGAGACGTTGCTAGACATTTTCGCCAATCTCCTCAAGTCTGCGCGTGATTCTGAACTGGAAGATGGTAATGGTGGCCACCATCAGGAAGATCACGATGGCGATGGCCGAGGCATAGCCGTAATCCGCGCCGCGATTACTGCCGAATGCGATACCGTAGGTGTAGCTGATCAGGATATCGGTGTAGCCTGCCGGAACCGGCGAGGTGGGTATCGGCGGGTTACCCTGCGTTAGCACTTCGATAATCAGGAAGTTGTTGAAGTTGTAGACGAAGGACGCAATGAGCAGCGGGCCGACGGTGATCAGCAGCAGCGGCAGCGTGATGTTCCAGAAGCGCTGCCAGGGGCGCGCGCCGTCCACCGCCGCCGCCTCATAAACTTCTGACGGGATGGCCTGAAGCGCGCCGCTGCAAATGAGCATCATATAGGGGTAGCCCAGCCACAGGTTGACCAGCAGAATGGCGACCTTTGCCCAGAACGGATCGTTGAGGAAGGGGATGCGCACGGCTTCGGTGGCACCCAGCGCCACGCTGGTATCTGCGATGAAGTTGGTGATGATCCCCAGGTTTTGGTTGAGCATGCCGCGCCACACCACCAGGCTGATGACGCCGGGCATGGCGTAGGGGATGATGAGCAGCGAGCGAATCAGCTTGCGGGCCGGGATCATGTTGTCGTTGAGGATGAGCGCCATCATCAGGCCAGCGGAAAACGTGGTGAGCACCGAAAGCAGCGCAAACATGACCGTCCACACGAAGATCTGCACCAGCGGGCCAGAAAGACCGGGGTCATTGACGAGCCGGGTGAAGTTAAAGAAGCCCACATTCACGCGATAGCCGGGGCTGAGGGCCTCGCCTGCGCCGTTCTGCGGGACGAAAGCGCCTTCAATGTCGTCTGCCACATAGGTGATGCCGCTGGCTGTATCCAGAATCGTGCCGTTGGCCGCGTCGTAATCGTAGCGGGGTACCAACGAGCGGGCAGCGTCAGAGCGCCTGGTGG
>CAZQIJ010000702.1:0-2105 GCA_964592955.1 uncultured Anaerolineaceae bacterium | reverse complement strand
GACGCGATGGAAGTCGGTCCGTTCTCGTACCTGCTGGCCGCCGAAATTGCCAATGCCGAAGCAATTGCTGTTGCCAACTACGAAACCGAAGTTGACCTGAACGAAGTTCCGGGTTACTTCAGCCTGATGTTCACCAAGAAGGGTTCGGGCATCACGAGCATCGCTGACCTGGGTGGCCGTACCTTCTCCTTCACCGACCCGGCCTCGACCAGCGGTTACCTGGTTCCGGCGACCGACATCCTGCTGGATCAGGCGTTCGATGAGCCGGCCCAGATCGAAGAATTTGTTGGCGAGCTGATCTTCGCAGGCAGCCACCCCGCGTCTGTGCTGGCCGTGTGGAACGACACCGTGGAAGCCGGTGCGACCTTCGACGCCAACCTGCCGGTGCAGGCTGACGAAGCCGGTGTGGAACTGTGTGGCTATACCCCGGACGACCAGGATGGCCCGGCGACCGTTGAAGAATGGCCGTACCTGGAAGCCATGACCCGCGAAGAAATTATGGCGATCTACGATGAATGCCCCGAAGGCAGCGTCGTGGTCTTCCACCAGTCGCCGCTGATCCCGGAAACCCCCTTCGCCATCAACGCTGACCTGCCGGAATCCTTCAAGACGGCCGTTGCTGAAGCCCTGCTGGATATCGCCAGCGACCAGGAACTGGTGGACGCGCTGGAACGCTACTATGTTGATGTGCGCGAAAGCGCCGGTGTGGAAACCATCGACGAACTGTACAACTCGCTGCGCGACATCGCTCGCCTGCTGAACATCGACCTGCGCGCGCGCTAAACCGCACGCCGTAGTTCACGATGGGGGCGGCCAGTTTCTGTGCCGCCCCTTTTGGTTTAGCGACACATCGGGGCGCTTAGCCGTATTTCTCGACAAAACTCATGATATTCAGCAGGTCATCGAAGCGCGCTTTCAGGGTGGCGTGATCCCAGTCCCACCACGCGATCTGCAGCAGCTTCTCGATGATCGCTTCAGGAAACCGTTTACGCAGCGGTTCAGCAGCAACGCCAACCACAATCATGTATGGCTCAACATCTTTGGTGACGACTGACCCGGAACCAACCACCGCACCGATGCCAACCTTCACACCGGGCATAATGATCGCCCCGTGACCAATCCAGGTATCGTGGCCGATGGCACAGCGGAAGCCGCGCCGCCAGTCGAAGAACGCGCTTTCGTCTTCACCAAACCCATACTGCTTGCGGCGGTAGGTCATGTGATGCTGGGTGACGCGCTTCATAGGGTGATTGCCGGGGTTAATGCGTACATGGGAGGCTATCGAGCAGAATTTGCCCACATCGGTGTAAATGATGCTGTTATCGCCCGCCGTATAGCTGTAATCACCAATGGTCGATTCGCTGATGTGGCTGTTGGCTCCTATTTCTGTCCATGCGCCAATGTGGCTGTCGTGAACGATGACGTTCTCATGCAGCAGCGGTGTATCGCCAAGCTGCGGCGGCTCAAGGTCCTTCAGGGGGGCATGCGCTTGTGGGTACAGGTCAAAGTAGGGCACGGTTCTTTCCTTGTCGTTATCGTTGGGATTGTGGATCGCTGGCGGCCACGATGAAATCACGCCTGCCAAGTGTAGCTTCTGGCGATGGCATTGGGCAAGCGCTCGGTTTGATGTTTGGATGAGTGGTAAACTACAGGTCTGCGCTGTGGCTGGAGTGGGGTATATCCGGTCGTTCGACAACGATGCGAAGGAGTGAGTGTGGCATGATGACGCGGGATTTTTCGCAGGGCGAAGCCCTGTCTGTACTGACGCATGCGCCAGCCGGTTCAGTTAAACATCTGGCGGAGGTGGTGCTTGCCCAGCTTGAGCACATTACTGTGCTGCGCAACCGCACAGGCCTGGTCATGCTGCCGTATCTGGATTCGGCACAAGGGACAACCTTTAATCTCGGCGAAGTGCTGGTCAGCGAGGCACACCTGCGCATAGAGCGCGGTATGGGCGCGGGTACCGAAGGCTACGGCATGGTGTTGGGCCGCGATGCCGAGTTCGCCGTCGCGGTGGCGGTGCTGGATGCCGCACTGACTGCTGGCGTGATGTCTACCGCCATCACCACGTTTCTTACCGAACACGCACAGATCCAGCAGGCCGC
>CAZQIJ010000701.1:0-2110 GCA_964592955.1 uncultured Anaerolineaceae bacterium | reverse complement strand
ATGCAGCGCTTTGTGGGCGAAGAGCGGCATCACGGCGTCGCGGGCATCATGGAAGCGGTTTCGCTGGCCGGGGGCAGGCTGCGCTACCAGCGTATGCCGTTTAAGGCGGTCGCCTCTGCGCTGTCGCTGGGCGCGGGCGCATCGGTGGGGCCAGAAGATCCCAGCGTGCAGATCGGCGCAAACCTGGGATCGTGGGTCGGCCAGCGCCTGCGCCTCTCTGAAGATATCGTCAGGCTGCTGGTGGCAGCGGGCGCAGCCAGCGCGATCTCTGCGGCCTTCAAAGCGCCCATCGCCGGGGTATTCTTCGCGCTGGAAGTGGTGCTGAACGGCTCATTTGCCACAAGCGCCGTCGGCATTGTGGTGCTGTCTGCGGTGGTTTCGTCTGCCCTCACCCAGGCGATTGAACCAGGGCCAGAGATGGGACCGTTCTTCTACACGCTGTCGTCGCCGCTGGAAATCCCGCTGTTTCTGCCGCTGGGGCTGCTGCTCGCACCTGTGGCGGTGCTGTTTATGCGCGCCGTCTACTGGCAGCATGACCTGTGGCACCAGCATGTGCGGCTCACCCGCCCCCAGAAAACCGCCCTCGCCGGTATGCTGGTGGGGACGGTGGGCATCTTCCTGCCGGAAATTCTGGGCATCGGGCGGGAAACGATGAATGCCATGCTCAGCGGGCAGGCCCATTACCCGCTGCTGCTGCTGCTGATCATCGGCTTTGTGAAGATCTTCACAACATCGCTGAGCATGGCAGGCGGCTTCGTGGGCGGGATCTTCGCGCCGTCGCTGTTTGTGGGCACCATGCTGGGCGCGGCTTATGGCCAGGTGGTGGGCGCGCTGATGAACGATACCGGCGTGCCCCAGGCCTATGCCATCGCAGGCATGGCCGGGATGATGGCCGGGGTGGTGCGCTCTCCCATCACCGCCATTATGCTGGTGTTTGAGCTGACGAACGACTACCGCCTGATCCTGCCCATCATGCTGACGACGGTGGTGTGTGTGTTTCTGGCAGAGCGGTTCGAGCCGCTTGGCATCTATGCCTATGGGCTGATGCGCAAGGGGATCCGGCTTCAGCAGGGGCGCGACGTAGACCTGATGCAGGGCGTCACCGTTGCGGAGGCCATGCTCACACCAGCCCCCGCCATTTCAACCCGCGCCACCCTGCGCGACCTGCGCGACGAGCTGCGGCGGCAGCACTCGCTCTCGCTGGTGGTGGTGGATGAAAACGGTCTGCTGGCCGGCATCGTCACCTTGTCTGACCTTCAGCGCGCCTACGATACCCTGGATGGGCGCGACGTTGCCGAGGTAAAGGTGTGCGATGTCTGCACGCCCAACCCGGTCACCATCCACCCGGAAGACGTGCTGTGGACCGCCATCAGGAAAATGAGCGCCCATGATGTGGGCCGTCTGCCGGTGGTGAAAACCGGCACGCGCGAGGTGGTCGGCCTCATCGGGCGGCACGGCGTCATGCGCGCCTACAACATCGCCCTCACGCGCAAGCTCCAGGATCAGCACACCGCAGAACGCATCCGCCTGAACACCCTGACGGGCGCGCACGTCTTCGAGTTTCATATTTCGGCCAAAGCGCCGCTGGCCGGGAAGCAGATCAGCGAGGTGCGCTGGCCAGCAGAAAGCGTGGTGGCGTCCATCCAGCGGCGCGGCAAGCTGATCGTCCCGCACGGCGTCACCATGATTCGCGAAGGCGACGTGCTGACGATTGTCGCAGATCCGAGCGCAGAATCCGAACTGCGCAGCCTCACCCAGTCTGCGCTGTGACGTAAGCCAGGCCCCCGAACAGACCCCGCGGCTGCGGCTGCGAAATCAAAGCAAAAGACCTGCTGCAGAGCAGGTCTTTTCGTTGTGCGCTGGAGAGGACTCGAACCTCCACACCGTTAGGTACTACCCCCTCAAGATAGCGCGTCTGCCAGTTCCGCCACCAGCGCAGGGAATAGGATAATTATACGATGCTGCGCGGGAATGTCAATGGCTGAGGAACAATAGCGGGTGCATTTCACATGATCGGCGCGTGCGCCCCGGATAGCGCAGATAGAGTCGCGCCCTCACCCCCGCTGCGCCGCAGGCCCGATGCAGCACACGTCGCATCCCGCCAATACAC
>CAZQIJ010000700.1:0-2111 GCA_964592955.1 uncultured Anaerolineaceae bacterium | reverse complement strand
GACGAGAAGTATGCGTGGAGCGAGGGGCTGATGGTCGAACTCGCGCCTGAAGCGCCAGCCTGAAGCGCCAGCCTGAAGCGCCAGCCTGAAGCGCCAGCCCCACACTGAACCCTTGACGCAGCCCGCCACCAGGCGCATCATACGGCGCATTTGCTGTAACCAAAGGTACCGTCATGACAGAGTCCTTCACTCCCGACGACCGGCAGGCGATGCGCGCTTATCTTCAGCGCTGTGAGGTTCGCCTTTCCACCCTTCATCGTGTCGCCACCTCGTTCATTGGCGGGGCAGGGCTGCTGCTGCTGATTCCTATCTTCTTCCGCGATGTCATCCAGGGCGTGCTGGATGCCTTTCTGCTGCAGATCCCCGCCAACCTCTTCAGCGGCGAAAGCGGCTACATCGTCACGGCGGTGGCGCTGCTGATGCTGGCCTATCCGCTGGCGCTGTCGCTGGTGATCCCGCTTTACGGGGTTTACCTGCTGCTCAAGGATGTAATCCAGTTCTATTTCACGCTCTATTCGCCGGGTTTCGCCCCCAGCCTCCAGAACCCCACCTTCGCGCTCACCGGCGTCGCCTTCTCTGAGGACGAATCGCCGCGCGTGAAGACCGAGGTCATGCGCTACCAGTACCAGCCCGACCATATGAATTTCATGATGGCCTTCAGCGAAGGCGCGCGCAGCCGCTACTTCGACAGCATCATCGAGCTGACGCATGGCAATATCCTGCCAGAAACGCGCAGCCTGGATAAACTGCGCAGCGCTGGCCGCCTGCCAGAGGAGATGAACGAACACGACACGCTCGAAGTGCTGCGCTTTAACGCGGCGTTCGGCATCGCCCGCAGCCTCGACCGCACGCTGGCGCAGGAAGTGGCCCTTACCGAAATGGCGATCGTGCGCGCCATCCTCTACCTGCGGCGGCTGGTGCTGCGCTATGTGAAGACGCTGCTGATGTTCCTCTGGACGACCGCCGTCTCGTTTATCATGCTGCCGTTCTTGCAGGACGGCCTGCATCACATCCCGGTGTTTCTCGTGCTGGGGGTCGGCTATACGGTATGGTCGATTGGCGTGATGCCCATCATCCGTATGCCGCTTCAGTGGATTTACCGTCATCGCCAGGGTGACGTTAACCCGGAGCACGTAGACAAGCAGCTCCAGCTTATGGAAACCCGCGTTGCGCCGTTTCATTATGCGGCGATCCTGTTCTCTTTCATCGGTCTCGTCCTTGTCATCGTGGGTCTTGGCACGCATTAAGGCTGCGCTGAGCAAACCGGGGTAAGCTTAAGCCGCAAAGACCATAGCAAACCGAGCAAAAGGGATTTACTGGCATGTGGAAATTTATTGCGGCTGCGGTCGTCATTGTCGCGGTGGCGGTGGTGGGCTTCAGCCTGATTAACGTCTCTGGCGGGGATATTTCCGCAAGTGCGCGCTTCACCCTCCCGCAGGCCGATACCAGCAGTTTCGCGCGCGCCGATGCGCCCTGGAACTGGCAGTTCCCGCGTGATCATGGCGCGCACGAGGACTTTCAGACCGAGTGGTGGTACTTCACCGGTAATCTGGCCACCGAGGGCGGGCGGCGCTTTGGCTACCAGTTCACGCTGTTTCGCCGCGCCATCCAAACAGGCCCCACGCCCCAGGGCAGCGAGTGGCGCTCGAATCAGGTCTATCTCGTGCATTTCACCGTCAGCGACATCGCGCGCGAGACGTTCTACCACGACGAACGCTACAGCCGCGGCGGGGCAGCGCTGGCTGGCGTACAGCCCAACGACCGCGAGCCGGATGCACCCTTCCGCGCCTGGCTGGAAGACTGGACAGTTTATGCCGAAGACCCCGGCACAAACGCCCTGCGCATCACCGCCGCCAGCCCGCAGCCGCAGTTTCGTGTTGATCTGCGCCTTGAACCGCTCAAACCGCCTGCGCTGCATGGCGATGCCGGGCTGAGTCTTAAGGGCGGCGCAGAGAACGCCAGCTACTATTACTCGCTGACCCGCTCCCTGACCGAAGGCGTGATCAGCGTGGATGGCGAGACGTTCCAGGTCAGCGGCCTCACCTGGATGGATCACGAGTTCAGCACCAGCGCGCTCGGCCCCAACGCCCTCGGTTGGGACTGGTTTGGCC
>CAZQIJ010000699.1:0-2112 GCA_964592955.1 uncultured Anaerolineaceae bacterium | reverse complement strand
GCACCGCATAGGGGCGCTGCACTTCAGAAATCTGCTGAAAGAGTTCGCTGATCATCAGCGTGCCCTAGCCCTGCGCCAGCACCACCGCGCGGCGTGGGTTGATGCGCGGCTGCTGCAGCGCCACTTCGTAGGCATTCACGGCGTCCTTCAGGGTAGAGCCGCGCCCCCCGGCCCCGCTGCGACCCGTGCCGCGCTTATCCCAGCGAAACACCGCCCAACCGCTCTCGAGGCCGAGCGCTGCATAGTGTTCATAGTCTTCGCGTGTGTTGCCGCCTGCGTGGTGCAGGATGAAAATGACCGGGAAGCCATCGACAGGGGCGGGTGCTGCCGGGTAATCCATCTGCCCGGCCAGCCGGACGTTATCCCCGGCGAAGACAAGTTCGCGAACCTGGTTAGGCCTGTTGGTACTCTCCAAGACGTAATTTGCTGCCATTGTTTCTCACCCTGTGACGGTCTATAGAAAATGGAAAGCACAAACAAGCTTTAGTTTAAGGAACGTTTTACAGAACATCATCCTCACTTAATTTTAGCACGCTTCCCCGGCTTTCCATATGCCGATTTGTACGAATTGCACAGGTCATTCTTCACAATCCGCAATGTCTGCCGTCACGCATTCTCACAACTTCTTGCAACGCTCTTAATTACCCTCACCATAACGAAACATAAAATGTAAGTATGCAGGTCAATTTGACAGAAAGTGAGGAGACACGATGTTGCGAAGCAGACGCGCAAAGACTCTGTTTGTTCGAACGTTCAAAGCGCTGGCAATGGCAGGGATCGTCGTATTCTGCCTGAACGGTGTGGCGCTGGCACAGGCTGCGAATCCCGAAGTGGTCGTTATGCCGCAGGAACTCGTGCGGTTATCCTGGGGGGCGGTGCTGGCGGGTTCCGTCATCGCACTCATCATCCAGCTTGCCCTGAATCTGTTGGGGATCAGCCTGGGTGCGATGAGCATCAATCCAGAATACGGCGAAGACTCGGCCTCGCCCAAAGGCCTGGCGACAGGCGCGGCGGTGTGGGTGGGCATCAGCAGCCTGATCTCGCTGTTTGTCGGCGGGTGGATCGCGGCGCGTTTCGCCGGGATCCCGGAAGACCTGGATGGCGCGCTGCACGGGCTTATGGTGTGGGGCCTGGTAACGCTGATCTCGCTGTTCCTGCTCACCACCAGCGTGGGGCGCATTCTAACCGGCGTCTCGACGCTTGTCGGCCATGCCCTTACGCTGGCCGGGCACACGGTGGAGGGGGCAGCGGCGGTGGCCGGTGGTGCGGCACGCGGTGCTACCCAGGCTGTGGGCAGCGTGGCGGGTGGCGCGGTGAACGCCGTTGGCCAAACTGCCGGGAACATGGCCCGTTCTGCCGGGAATGCCGTCCAGGACGCGGCGCGTTCCGCCGGGAATGCCGCGCAGGACGCCGCCCGCCAGGCGGGGCAGCAGACCGGTACACCGAACCCGTCTGCAGACGCTGTAAACCGCCGCATTCAGGACGAACTGCGTAACCTGATGACCCAGGCGGGAATTTCGCCCAGCGGGGTGGAACAGGCCGCGCGCGAAAGTGCAGACGACGTGCGTAATGCGGCCAAGGCAGTGGCGCAGAACCCAGACAACGCCGAGCAGATTATCAACCAGGCGCTTAGCCGCGTGCTGGGACGTGGGCAGGAGCTGGTTAGCCAGGCCGACCGCGACGCGCTGCTGGATGTGATGACTCAGCGCCTGAACGTTAACCGCGACCAGGCCCAGGAGACGCTGTCCCGTTGGGAAAACGCGCTGAACCAGGCGCGCGGCCAGGGCGAGCAAACCGCGCAGCGCGTGCAGGGTGATGTGCGCGGGCGCGCAGATGACGTGCGCCGCGATGTCGAAGATCGGGCCGACGACGTGCGCCGTGAGGTGGAGGCGCGGGTCGAAGAAGTCCGTCAGGAAGCCGAATGGCGCATTATGCAGGTGCGCATGGAAGCCGAACGCACCGCGCGCAAAGCGGCAGACGACGCGATCGATGCCATTGCCGGTGTGGCGGGTGCTGTCTTCGTCGCCATTCTGGTGGGGGCGGTTGCTGCTGGCATTGGCGGTGCGCTGGGCGCACCGGAAGAACTGCCGGTCGCAGAAATCCCCGCAGACG
>CAZQIJ010000698.1:0-2118 GCA_964592955.1 uncultured Anaerolineaceae bacterium | reverse complement strand
ATTTCCCCCTCGCCCAGCGCAGCGTTGGGGAGAGGGGGCAGGGGGTGAGGGCTGGCAAAGCGCAGCACGCGGCACGGGGGCGCAACGCACCCGCCTGGAGAACTTTACTTTTCTCATTGGCCGCAGCGCCCAAAACGCGGTAAACTGTGCGTGCGCCCTCGAACGGATGAGCCATTTCGCCAATGCGCACAACCGCGAGCGCCCATCTTACGTAATTCTATCGTGGCACCCATACAATAGGCCTCAGCAAAGGATTTCAGGATTCCTGATGATGATTCAACGAAACAACACCCTCATCGCCAACCGATATTTGCTGCAAAAGCAGCTAGGCAGCGGCGGGATGGGCACCGTCTTCCGCGCGCTGGATCAATCCACCGGGGAACACGTGGCCCTTAAGCTCCTGAAGGCGGAGGCAGTCGCGGATGATCCGCGCGTGCTGGAACGCTTCATCCGCGAGGCCGAAGCGCTGCGCCAGCTTAACCACCCGAACATCGTCAAGGTACTGAGTACGCTCCATGACGGCGAACGGCATGGCATTGTCATGGAACTGGTGGAGGGCGGCTCGCTGAGCGATGTGCTGCGCGAAACGCCGCGCCAGCCCCTTCGCCGCGTGCTGACACTGGCGCTGGAACTGGCAGACGCCCTCACGCGCGCCCATTATCTGCGCATCATCCACCGTGACCTGAAGCCGGCCAATGTGCTGATCGCCGCAGACGGCACCGCCCGCCTCACGGATTTCGGCGTGGCGCGCATGGGCCAGAAGGAACGCGTTACGCAGCAGGGGGTGCTGGTGGGCACGCCAGACTATATGGCCCCCGAAGCGCTTAACGGCGAACAGGGCGACGAACGCACGGATATCTGGTCTTTTGGCGTCATGCTGTTTGAGCTGGTGGCCGGCGAACGCCCCTTCAAAGGGCAAACCCTGTCGCCGCTCATCACGTCGATCCTCTCTCAGCCTGCGCCAGACCTCGAAGCGCTGCGGCCAGACCTGCCCATCGGCCTCATCGACCTCATCTACCGGATGCTGGAAAAAGACCACGCCGCGCGTATTCCCAGCGTGCGGCTGGTGGGCGCGGAACTGGAAGCGCTGCTATTGGGCACCCACAGTTCAACCACCATCACCGGCGCTGCCCCACGCACACCGTCCCGGCGGCAGCCGCAGGAAGAACGCTTCGCCACCCCCACGCCGTCCACAGGCGCGCCGCGCCACAACCTGCCCGCCCAAACCACGCCCTTCGTGGGGCGCGCTGGCGAAATCGCAGAGGTCTCGCGGCTGATTACAAGCCAGGATACGCGCCTCGTCACCATCCTCGCACCCGGCGGCATGGGCAAAACGCGGCTGTCGCTGGAAGTGGGCGAACAGCTCGTGAACCGGTTCGCGGATGGCGTCTTCTTCGTGGCGCTGGCACCGCTTAACCATGTCATGACCATTCCGACCGCCGTCGCCGACGCCATCGGCTATACCTTCGCCGGGGATGGCCGCACCCCCACACAGCAGCTCGTGGATGTGCTGCGCGAAAAAGAAGTGCTGCTGATCTTCGATAACTTCGAGCATCTGGTGGCAGGGGCCACGCTCGTCAGCGATATTTTGCAGGGCGCGCCAGCGGTGCGGGTGCTGGCCACCTCGCGCGAGCGGCTCAACCTCACCGGCGAAACGCTGTTTCTGCTGCACGGCATGGACTTCCCGGACTGGGAAACCCCCGCCGACGCGCTGAACTACAGCGCCGTCCGGCTGTTTATGCAGGGTGCACGCCGTGCCCTGCCCGGCTTTGCGCTGGACGCCGACGCGCTGACCTATGTGGCGCGCATCTGCCGCATGGTGGACGGTATGCCGCTGGGGATCGTGCTGGCTGCCAGTTGGGTGGAGGCGCTGCCGCTGCACGAAATCGCGGCGGAGATCGGCAAAAGCCTGGACTTTCTGGAAACCGAAGCGCGCGACGTGCCCCAACGCCAGCGCAGCATCCGCGCCGTGTTCGATTATTCGTGGGCGCTGCTGGGCGAAAACGAGCGCACCGCCTTTATGAAGCTTTCCATCTTTCGCGGCGGGTTCGAGCGCGAGGCCGCGCAGAAGATCGCAGATGCTTCGCTGCGCACGCTGACGGCGCTGGTCAACAAGTC
>CAZQIJ010000697.1:0-2138 GCA_964592955.1 uncultured Anaerolineaceae bacterium | reverse complement strand
GTCAATACCGTAGAGCACATCGCCCAACGGATTGTCCATAGTGAGGATCGCCTGGTTCACCATCGCGCCAGCATCGGCCAGCCTCACGATTTCGACGGTGATCCCGGTCTCTTCCTGAAAGCGTTCCAGCACGTCCTCGCTGATGGCGAAACTGTCATACGTTACCAAACGCACAACCTGCTCCTGATTCTGCGCGACAGCACCCTGCCCCAGCGCCAGAATCAGCACAAGCACACATGACCAGCGTACCCACATAATCCGTATCCTCTGAATGGCTCACATGACCAGAGGGTGCCAAGCCAGGCAGCAAAAAACCACTTCGGTACGAAGTGGCGTAGTGGTGGCGAAACGACGCTCCCTACGCCGGTATGACCCGGATCAGGTTAAGGGTCGATGCGGCGCTACGCATCCTCTCAGTCCGCTTGTCGCAGACTCCCCTGGTTCAGGTGATGAAATTGATGACGCCAGTTTACTCCTGGTCGCTGGCCCATGCAAGCCTTTCTTCACTTTGGCTTAAGAGCAGCGCCAGATACCTGTCAAATTGCCCCGCCGCACATGCCTCGATGTAATCCAGAAAGACCTGACCGCGAATCGGGTAAAGCGGGTAGCAGCTTGTGGGGGCAGCGCCCTGCGGCACGATGGCGATCACATCTGCGCCTGGCGCTGGGATGATGACGCCGCCTGTATCCCGCCTGACCTCGTCCACCTGTCGCTCGGCAGTGACGATCACCGTATCGGCGGCATATACCAGTTCAGGATCAATCCCCAGGTTGTTGTTGATCTTCACATTGCCGTGTTTGTCTGCTTCCAGTGCGTGCAGCACGGCGAAATCCACCGGCACTGCCGGAAACGCCGTCAGGATCTCGCCGCTGTAGGGATCAGCAACCGTCCTGACGTCTGGGCGCAGCCTGGGCAGATCTGTGCCAATCCAGGCATGGGAAGGCATGAACCCTACGCCCGCTGTGTGGGCACGCAGTCCCATCACGATGCTGGCTTCGGTTTCCTCAAGGATGGTGAGCGTATCGGCAAGCGCGGTAAACATGGGCGCGAAACCGAAGGCTTCCAGGCCAAAATAGACGCTGCGCACCCGCGCTACACATCCCGCGCCCACCAGCAGATCGGACTCAAACCCGGCGGTGAAGCACAGCAGCGTCAGGTCACGCGGACGCCGTTCGCGGCGCAGGAGTTCCAGCGCAAATGCCACCGGGCGACGGTAGAGTGTCATCCCGCCGAAGGCCAACGTGGCCGAGTCCGGAATCCGCGCCGCAGCTTCAGCGAGGGTCAGAAATTCTGTCACGGTGTCGCTCCATGTGCCGACTCCTGCTCGAACAGGACTTCTGTGTCCGGTAGCAGTTCGCCATCATCCGTCAGCATTGGCTGCATGCCGATCTTCTTCTTCTTAGGCGCGTCCTCGCTCTGGTTCATCAGCCTGAAAGCCACGATTGCGCCGTGCGGAATCAGCGTCATCAAATCACTAAAGACAATGAACAGCGCCAGATCAGGCGAGGTAATGTTGGCAAGGGTGGTCATCATCAGCAGCACAACCAGCAGCGTCGTGCTGGCACCATGCAGCAGCAGCGCCAGGATGCGCCGGTATACCGTGCTTTCTAGCTGGGACTTCATCTGCGGCAGCGCCAGTAACACCCCATGAACGATGGCGCTGCCAATGCCCAGGCCGACCGCGACTGCTGCCGTTGGCAGCGCCATCATGCCCATCACAACCGCCACCAGGGCGATCCAGAACAGCAGCACCAGCAGCATCACGTGAATGACAAGGCGTTGCATGCGCCTTCTTGGGATTTCGGTCATCTTCAGAACTCCGCTTTTTCATAGTGTACAAAGAGTCCATGATCTGCCGCAATGGACTGCTGCACCCCTCGCACTGCGTGCTAAAGTCTGTCACAATGGGTGAAGTATGGAACTGAAGGAGGCTGACTATGCGGATAACCGTTGGCTTAGCGCAGATGTATCCGAAAATCGGGGATGTGGCCTCGAACCTGGACCAACATCTGGCGACAATCGCGCAGGCGCGGTCTGCTGGCGTGGATCTGCTCATCTTCCCGGAGCTTTCCCTGCCGGGGTACCAGGTTCAGGATCTGGTTTCAGAAGTGGGCATTCTGGCCAGCGAGGATGACCCG
>CAZQIJ010000696.1:0-2165 GCA_964592955.1 uncultured Anaerolineaceae bacterium | reverse complement strand
CCTGCTTGACCTGCTGCAAACCAACCATGCGACAAGCTTAATGATCCTGTCGATACAATAGCGCCAGAAGTGGTTTGGGGCGATTCTCATACAGAACAGCGAAGCGAACGCCTTCGATGACCAGTTCGGGCGCTTCATCGAAGCCGTAACTGATCAGATCGCGCTCGCTCTGGAAAATCGCCAGCTCTTTGAAGACGCGCAGAGCGAGGCCCAGCGTGCCCAGGTTGAAGCTCAGCGCGCCCTGGCGCTGGCCGAAGCGGCACAGCTCGCCAACCAGGTCGGCCTCGATTTTGAGCAGAGCATCGGCGAAGTCTTCCGGCGTGTGGCCGAAGAAGCAGGCTTTGACCGCTGGATGCTGGGACTGACAGACAATCGCAGATCGCAGCTAAACATCGTGACCGCCCAGATGCCGGACCCGGATGGCATTATCCCAACCTTCTATGCGCTGGATGATCCCGGCCCGCTGGCCTCTGCTGTACAAACCAACCGGCGGTTGCTGATAAACGACATTCGGCGCTTCCCAATGGTCAACAACGGGCAAAACGGCCAGAAAGAACCGCTGAACGAAAGCCTGCTGAGCGCGATGGAAGCCGTCTTTGGCAAATGCATTGTTGTGCCTGTGCGCCTGGGTGACCGGCCAGAGGGTGCGCTGCTGATGGGCAAGAGCTGGCAGTCTGAAGACATGGACGAAGCCGATGAGCGCCTGATCACCACGCTGGCAGCACAGGTTTCGATTGCACTGGAAAACCGCCAGTTATTCCAGCAGGTTCAGGCAGAACAGAAGAGCCTGCGCACCATCCTGGAAACGCTGCCCGCCGGCGTGCTGGTGCTCGACCCCCTTACGCTGAAACCTGTGACGTTTAACCAACAGGCCGAGAACTATCTGGGAGAGGTGCTGCGCAACGGGGTCCCCTTCAGCCCAGAAGCCTATAATCTGTACCGCACAGGCACCAATCTGTTCTACCCGTCTGAGGATATGCCAATTTACACAGCGCTGGAGAATGAAAGCGCTACCTTTACGGACGATGTGGCGGTCATCCACGACCAGTACCAGATCGACCTCCTGGTCAACGCAGCGCCCATCCTGGATCAGAATGACATCATGATCGGCCTGGTTGCCAGCTTCTCCGATATCAGCAACCTGCGCAGCCTGGAGAACACGCTTCAGGAGAACCTGCGCGAAACGGTGGCCGTTTACGAAGCGCAGCGCCAGCTTACCGAAGCCATTGACGTTGAAGATGTGCTGGATAGCCTGCTCTCGCAGGTCATGATGCTGCAACCGCTGGATGCGTATGTTATCCTGGTAGACCAGATTTCTGGCGAGAAACGCCTCGCGCGTTCGATGCTTCAGCCGCTGGATGATCTCTCAGCGCTATCCGCAATTCTGCAAGACGAAGAGCCCGTCATGCTGCCGCACAACCTGCGCCAGGTGTTGGATGAAGATGCCTTCGCGGTGCTGGATAAGGTGGGTGCGCAGTCATTGGCGACGATCCCGCTGCGCTCGCGTGTGCGCAGCACCACCCTGGGCTGGTTGATGACGGTCAGTGGGCAGGAGTACGGCATCAGTTCGGAAAACGAACGCATCCTCAACCAGCTTGGCGACATTGGCGCTACCGCCATCGATAACCGCTTCCTGCTGCGCAGGACGAGTGAAGCACTTCAGGAAACGCAGAACCTTTACCGTGCGGTCACGACACTCAGCCGCATTCGTGATCTGGAGTCGCTGGCAGAAGCGCTGCGGCTGGCACTGGAGGCCATCACGCCAGAACTGTACGCGGTCGTGCTTATGCAGGATGGCATTACCCCCTCGATGCTGTTGGGTGACCGCCGCGCTGAAATGCAGATGATGCAGGCGGCAATTCTGCGCCTCAACCTGCCGCAGGACGGTCTCTACATTGATGACCTGTATGGAGAATCAATCCTCGACTCTGCTGCGAACATCGAACTAAAGGCTGCGGCAGGGTTAGTACAGAGCCTGGCCGTCGTCAGCCTGCGCATCAAGGAACAGCACAGCGGATGGATCATGCTGGCCTACACGCAGCCGCATGCGTTCAGAGACGGCGAAAAGCGCTACCTGACGACGATTTCGGACTCGGCCTCAGTGGTGCTGGACAACATCGTGCTGGTGGAAGAAATTCAGAATACCCTCGAAGAAACCACCATCC
>CAZQIJ010000695.1:0-2170 GCA_964592955.1 uncultured Anaerolineaceae bacterium | reverse complement strand
TAGGTGCCGGTTTCTGGCAGTTCAACGGCTGTGAGCAGCGCGTTGCGGTTGCCGCCGCTGTCATCGTCGCGCGCCAGCAGGCCACCCGCCGGTTCATACAGTTCGAGGTAGTTATCGAATTCTGAGGTCAGGGCGATGCTGACCAAATCCCCCGCCGTCCCCTCAAAGTACCAGTCATCGCCCGCGCTGGTTTGCAGGGTGAATTCGATCACGTCGTCATATTCCAGCAGCACGTCATCCGGCACGCTCGGTTGGGCTGTCGCGCCGCCTGGCGTGGGCGACCTGCCAGACGTGGGGGTGGGGGTGGGGGTGCGCTGCTGGCCCTGGGTGGGGGTGGCGATGACCAGCGGCGCGCCCTCATTAAGCAGCAGGGTGTAGGTGCCGATGGCGACGCGGCTGAAACTGCGCGCCACGATGGTATAGTCGCCGGTGGTGGGCAGTTCAAAGCTGGTGATGAGCGCGTTAAGGCCCTCGCCGCTGTCGTCGTCCAGAACGATGCGCTGGCCGTTGGCGTCCAGCAGTTCAACCAGCGGGTCGAAATCGGCGCTGGTGAGGCTGATGCTGACGCGCGTTCCGGCGCTGCCGGCGAACGTCCAGCGCTGCCCGCCCTGCCCGGTTAGCGCGCCTTCCACCGGCTGGCCAACGGTGAGGGGCTGCGGCGGCAGGGGATCGTAGGCGGGGGTGGGGCCCACCACGCTGGTGGGGGCTGCGGTGGGGGTACCGGGTGCTGGCGAGGGCGCGGCGGTGGGTGGGGCTGCGGTGCCGGTGGGCAGCAGCTCGGCCAGCGTGCCCGAAAACGCCTGGGTAAACGTGAGATCCACCGCGTTGACCCCGGACGGGGTGAGCGCCAGCCGTGCCCAGCCGTTGCGATCTGGCGTGTAGGTGATCACCGTGCTGCTGCCGTCTGCCTGACCGCTGGCCAGCGTCGCGCCGTTGGGGGCCAGCAGAAACGCGATGACGTTGCCGGTATCTGGCGTGGCCGACACCGTGAGTTCGACATCGGCGCGCAGCGGGATCTGCAGGTCAAGCGATTCCTTCAGCTTGATGTTGATGGTGTTATAGGGCATAACGATAAGGTCAAGGGTGGGCGGTGTGGGCAGCCCCACGCGCCCGAAAACGCCCTGTGTGCTGCCTGTGACGAACAGCGTATAGGTGAGGACTTCTGCGCCACCTGCGCTGTCTGCCAGCACATCCAGCAGCAGCCACCCGCCCGCACTGACGGTGTAGGTGAGTTCGGCCAGCCGCCGCCCAGGATCGCTGGAAACGGTTTCGGCCAGCACCGCGCGATTCGAGTCGCGCAGGATGAGATGTGGCACATAGTCGCCGGTGATGCGTTCCATGCTGACCTGAATGGAATCCCCGGATTCGGCGAACAGCGCGTACTGCTGCGTGGTCGCGGAACCGTCATAGGTACCGGCATAGAAAGCATTCGGAAAGAGCACCCGCGCGGAGTCCGCATCGACCGGGGCATCCTGTGCGGCGCTGAGCGTGGCGGTCCACATCAGCACGAGCGCCAGCAGAACTGTTCGGAACGTGTTGCGCTGCATTGTTCCCCCAGGGAATAGATAGAGCGATCAGAAAGAAAGTCCAGCCACCCACAATCTTAGCCTAGTGCAGAGGTCATCGCAAACCCATCCGGCAGGGCAACCAGGGCTTTTGCAGGGCTTTTGCAAAGTAAGCAGCCTGAGCAGTTCCATTGGGTGATCCATCAGGCGTCCAGCAGCGCTTCGAGCGCGGCCTGCGACGTTTCGCCAGGGATACCGGCAGCGCGCCACACCACCTCGCCGCGCGCATTCAGCAGAAAGACCTGAAGCTGGCCAACGTCCGGGATGCTGAGGGCAGCCAGGAACGCGTCGCGGTCTTCCAGGAAGACGGTGAGCGTGCGCGCTTCTAAGGCGGCATCGGTGACGGCGGCCTGCATCCCGGCGATGATCAGCAGGCGGATGGGCGGCGCGATCTCCGGGAAGACGGCGACGCTGTAATAGCCGAAATCCGGGTGCGCAGCCTGAAGGCGCTGCGCCAGCGGCAGCCACGCCCCCGCCGCGATCTGCTGGTCTTCGTCAAACGGCACGACGATGAGCGTATGCGCCGCCGCTGCGCCGTCTGGGAGCGTGAGGGCCGCGCCGGAAAGCGCCTGGACAACGCGTTCCTTGGACTCGACAGCGTTCGC
>CAZQIJ010000694.1:0-2172 GCA_964592955.1 uncultured Anaerolineaceae bacterium | reverse complement strand
TTATTGGGGTGCTGACCGACCAGAGCGGCGCGCTGACGATTTACGGCTTCGAGCTGGAATATGGGTTCAAACTGGGGCTGCTGTATGCGGCGGGGATTGACCCGCAGGAATACGACAGCGTGGATGCGGCACTTGAAGATGTGGTGATTGCAGGACGCCCGGTGGAAGTGATTGTGCGGGATAACGGCAGCAATCCCGACACTGCGGCCAGCCAGGCGCGTGAACTGATTGAGCAGGAAGGCGCTGAAATCCTGGTGGGCGCGCCGTCCTCTGGTGTGATGACGGGCGTGCAGCAGGTGGCGCTGGACAGCGACGTGATCCTGTTTGCGGCTCCGGCGGCGTCCCCGGCCATCACCGGCGCGAACTTCAACCCGAACACGTTCCGCGTGTGCCGCAACACGTTCCAGGACTTCCTGGCGTTTGCGCCGTATGCGACGGAAGAACTGGGCACGAACTTCGTGATTCTGGCCATCGACAACGACTTTGGCCGCGCGTCTGCGGCGGCGGCGGGTGTGCTGGCCTCGGCTGGAATCACCTTTGTGAGCGACCCGATTTATGTGCCGCTGGAAACGACGGACTTCACCCCGTACCTGCTGCAGGTTCTGGACAGCGGCGCGGACGCGGTGCTGCCGATTTGGGCGGGTGACAGCAGCGTGACGCTGTTCCAGCAGATCGACGAGCTGGGGGTGTGCGACCAGATGACGGTTGTGGCGGCGTTTAACTCGAACGACATTGTGGCGGTGAGCGATCCGAGCACGATCGGCAACGTGTCGTGGATTGTGTATCACTACGCGTTCCCGGACAACGAAATCAACGACTGGCTGGTGGAGAACCACACGGCGCTGTATGAAGACGTGCCGGATCTCTTCACCGAATGCTCGTTTGCGACTGCGCAGGCGCTGGTGAGCGCGGTGGAGGCGACCGAAGGCGACACCCTGCCGGAGACGATGATTCCGGCGCTGGAAGGGTTGATCTTTGAAGGGCCGAAGGGCACGTATGGCATCCGCCCGTCGGATCATCAGGCGCTGGTGCCGATGTATATCGCGCAGTTGGCGAACCTGGACGACCCGGACTTCAATTTCTATGAACTGCTGGCGGAAGTCCCTGCCGCGGCGATCATCCCGCCCATTCTGCTGCCGGAAGACATTGCCGCAGAACGCATGGCACTGGATGAAGAATTCATGATGGAATTTGGCATGGGCATGGAAGAGTAACGGCGGGAGCCAGACCCGGAAGCAGGCTGAAGACGAAGGGTTGTGGGGGCGCTGCCCCTGCAACCCCGGCAGCGCGCGAAGCCCCCTGTACTGTGTTACCGTGCTGTCGTCATGACGCGTGCGGGGGCAGCGATGCCGGGTACATGCAGCGGTGATTGTTTGATGGCACGGGGATGGCGAAGCCCCCTGAGAAGATTGTTTGTTGACAATGGATCCATTATTAGAAGCAGTTGGTTTACGTAAAGAGTTTGGCGGGCTGGTGGCGGTGGATGACGTGAGCGTGAGCATTGCGCGCGGGTCACGGCATTCGGTGATCGGGCCGAACGGCGCAGGGAAGACGACGTTCTTCAACCTGCTGACGGGGAAATATGCGCCGACGCGCGGCACGGTGCGCTATCTGGGTCAGGATATTACACGGCTGCCGGTCCACCGGCGCGCGCACCTGGGGATAGGGCGGTCGTTTCAGATTACGAACGTGTTTCCGAACCTGACCGTGCTGGAGAATGTGCGGCTGTCGGTACAGGCGCTGAGCGGGGACAACTGGCGTTTTCTGCGGCGTGCGGAGTCCTTTGCGGCGTACACATTTAAGGCGCTGGAGGTGTTGGAGATGGTGGGGCTGCGGGCAGAGGCGGGTGTGCTGGCGAGCGTGCTGCCGCATGGTGGAAAGCGCAAGCTGGAACTGGCGATTTTGCTGGCGGCGGAGCCACAACTGCTGCTGCTGGACGAACCGACGGCGGGTATGGCGTCTGAACAGGTGCCGGAGCTGATGCAGACGATTGACAGCATCAGCAAGGCGGGGAACAAGACGATTGTGATGGTGGAGCACAACATGAATGTGGTCATGAACATTTCTGACCGCATCACGGTGATGCACCAGGGGCGTGTGCTGGCAGAAGGTACGCCGGTAGAGATAGCGGCTGATCGCACCGTGCAGAGCGTGTATCTGGGAGAACTGTAT
>CAZQIJ010000693.1:0-2173 GCA_964592955.1 uncultured Anaerolineaceae bacterium | reverse complement strand
CACTAAAGTGGGTAGAAAGACCTGCTGCGCGCTGAGGGTTGTCAGGTTGGGTGTGTCCACTTTGTGTGGGTGTGTCCACTTTCGGGACGACACGCGGCTTGTCTGCTGGCGAACCTGGGCGAACCTGGGAGTTCGCCCCTGTCCTAATACACGCCTGCGCATCCCCTGGCGAGGGTCACCTGTACACCATGGACCCGTTCTGATCACTGCCCTGCAGACAGAAGACAGGGTTCGGCCAGAACGGGTTTGGCGGACGGTCAGCTTACAGCGCCACTGATCTTCGCACGCAGATAGCCTTCCATGAACTCATTGAGTCTGCCGCCCAACACTGCATCGGTATTGCCGACCTCGATGCCGGTGCGATGATCCTTAACGAGGCGGTAGGGATGCAGGACGTAGGAGCGGATCTGGTTGCCCCACTCCGCATTGACGTTTTCCCCTTTAAGCACGGCCAGGGCAGCTTCCTGCTTCTGGCGTTCCAGGTCATAGAGCCGGGCACGCAGGATCTGCATGGCGCGTTCGCGGTTCTGCTTCTGGCTGCGCTCGTTCTGGCACTGCACCACGACGCCGCTGGGGATATGGGTGATGCGCACGGCGGTGTCGTTCTTCTGGACGTGCTGGCCGCCGGCCCCACCTGCGCGGTACGTTTCGGTACGCAGGTCTTTTTCGTTGATCTCGATATCGATTTCGCCCTGAATATCTGGCCACAATTCGACTTTGGCAAACGAGGTATGGCGTCGGCTGGCGGCATCGAACGGGCTGAGGCGCACCAGGCGATGAACCCCTTGTTCGCTGCGCAGCCACCCATAGGCGAAATCGCCGCGCACGCTCATGGTCACGCTCTTGATACCGGCTTCTTCACCTTCGCTGCGTTCGATTTCTTCCAGCTTATAGCCGTTTTCGTCCGCCCAGCGGCGGTACATGCGTTCCAGCATTTCGGCCCAATCCTGGGAGTCTGTGCCACCCGCGCCCGCATGGATGGCGAGGATGGCGTCTTCGGAGTCGTTGACGCCAGACAGCAGCGTCTGCACAGACATGCGCTCGACCTGTTCGGTGAGGGCTTTGACCTCTTCGCTGAGTTCTTCGTAAAGGCTGGCGTCGTTGAGGCGCGCCAGTTCCAGGGCATCGCTGACGCGGCTGGAAAGTTTCTGCCAGGGCGAGACCTGGGCCTTGAGGCGGGACATTTCGCGCATGGCCTGCTGTGCGGCTTCGGGCTGGTTCCAGAACTCCGGGTGGGAGGCCTGTGCTTCCAGCGCCGCGGCCTGTGCGGCTTTCTCCGCAATGTTGAGGCGCGCCTGCAGATTATCGATTTCTTTCTTCATATCAATGAGGAGATTGATTGTACTGCTCATGTGGACGCGGGAACACCCCGCCCTCTCCTTTCGACTCTCGTCCGACGTTATCTGTGGCTGTCTGTTACGCTGAACTTCCGGGCTGTGCGGCGAGGCGCTGGCGCAGCGCTTCATACATCATGATGGCACCCGCCGCAGCGACGTTCAGCGAGTCCGTCAGGGTGCCGGTCATGGGAATGCGCACGAGCGCATCGCTGTGCTCCACCCAGGATGCGGGCAGGCCGATGTCTTCTGTCCCCAGCAGCAGCGCGGCCTTGCCGAGGAAGTCCGCCTGATGCAGCGGCAGGACGCCGTCCACATGGGCGGCCAGAATGCGGTATCCCTGTGCCCTGAACAAGGATAGGGCCTGTGCGGTGGATAGTGCATAAATGTTGTTGAGGAAATTTGCGCCGGTGCTGCTGCGGATGATGTTGGGGTTGTAGAGGTCTAGCGAGGTATCGATGAGAAAGATGGTTTTAAAGCCTAAGGCATCGGCAGAGCGCAGGAGCGCGCCGATGTTACCGGGTTTCTGCAAGCCTACAAGCCCCAGGATGAGGTCCCCGGCGGTGCGCGGGTCGCTGTGGGGTTTCTGGTGGAGCACCGCCACGATTGCAGACGGATTCTGGCGGTAGCTGACCTTTTCCATCAGATCGCGCGGGATTTCAACCACGCGCTGGGCGGGCAGACCGCGCACATAATCGCCAAGTGCCGGGCAGTGCAGCGCAAAGTCCACCTCGTAGCCCTCGGCAAGCGCGCGTGCGAGGTCGCGCGTGTCGTCGATGACAAACCGCCGTTCCTGGTCGCGTCCTTTTTTATCCCGCAGCTTACGGATGAGCTTGAGC
>CAZQIJ010000692.1:0-2177 GCA_964592955.1 uncultured Anaerolineaceae bacterium | reverse complement strand
GATACCTACCGCACGCTGATGGCGGCCGACAGTGCCGTTATGGTGCTGGACAGCGCTAAAGGCATCGAACCGCAAACAAAGAAATTGTTTGAGGTTTGCCGCCAGCGCAACATGCCGATCCTCACCTTCATCAATAAACTGGATCATCCGGGGCGCGATCCGCTCGAACTGCTGGACGAGATCGAGCAGGTGCTGGCGCTGCGGGTGGCACCGATGAACTGGCCGATTGGCAGCGGAGCAGATTTCCTGGGCGTTTATGATCTCCAGAAAAAGCAGGTGCTGCTGTTTCAGCGCACCGCACGAAATAAATTTCGCGCGCCGGTTGAAGTTACGGATCTTTACGATCCGCTGCTGGAAGACACCGTTGGGACGCGGGCTTATCGACAACTTCGTGAGGATGCTGAACTGCTGGCAGGTGCTGGTGCTCCGTTTGACCAGGCGGAATTCTTAAAGGGAACCCTGACCCCGGTCTTTTTTGGCAGTGCCCTGAACAACTTCGGCGTTGAACCTTTCCTTGAGGCGCTGATTGGCCTTGCACCCTCGCCCCGTCCACGCGAAAGCAGTGATGGATTGATTTCACCCACCAACGAAACCTTCAGCGGGATTGTTTTCAAAATCCAGGCGAACATGGATCCGCAGCACCGCGACACGATGGCGTTTCTCCGTATCTGTTCCGGGCGCTTCGAGAAGGACATGCTGGTGCATCACCCGCGTCTGGGGCGTAAAGTCCGCATGAGCCGCCCCCATCGTCTGTTCGCCCGTGACCGCGAAACCGTCGATGACGCTTACCCCGGTGATGTGATCGGGTTTAGCAATCCCGGTATTTTCAGGATAGGCGATACGGTTTGTGCCGGGGACACCTTTGAATACGCACCGATCCCACCGTTCCAGCCAGAATGTTTTGCCATTCTCCGCAATCTCACCATGGAGAAGTACAAACAGTTCAATAAAGGACTGCAACAGCTTCGGGAAGAAGGGGCGGTTCAGGTTTTGTACGCTATCGATGCGGGTCGGCGGGAACCAATCCTGGGTGCAGTAGGGGAGTTGCAGTTTGAGGTTGTGGTGGCGCGTCTGGCTGCCGAGTATAACGTTGAAGCGCAAATTGAGCGTATGGCCTACAGCGATGCCCGTTGGGTCATTGGTGAAGAAGCCGACATCCGCACCATGTACTTACCCTCCCAGAGTTTACGTACCCGCGATCACGATGACCGCACCGTGATCTTGTTCGCTTCGGCGTGGGATATGAAACACTGCATCGAGAAGAACCCCCAGCTTCAGTTTTGCATCATCAGTGAAGCCGCAGGTGTCTCCTGGCACAACAATGGAGGTCATCTTGCCGCTGAAGGTTAAGCAACAACTGGAACGACATGATCACCATCAGGTGCAGTATGTCCTGTTCGGTACACGTGCGTTGTCTGCGCTACGACGCGGCGGCATTGGGCAATCGAAGAGTGCCTTTGATTGTGTTACACCTCCGAAAGGTTTCATGGCGTATTCTCTTTTCTATCGGGACGTGCCTCACGAACTTTCCCCGTCCGCAGGCGGATTTCGGTAACGTTTATGTGATTTGGATCGGGTCAAGCGCGTCGCGCAGCCAATCGCCGACCACAGAGATGCTGAGAATAAGCAGGAAAATGACAGCGCTCGGTACCAGCGACAGCCAGGGCGCAAACAGCAGGTATGTGCGCCCTTCTCCCAGCAGGCCGCCCAGGCTGGATATGGGGTGTACGATGCCCAGACCAAGAAAGCTCAGGGCACTTTCAAGCAGAATCGTGCCTGAAAGGCTGATTGTGAACTGCACAGTGAGCGTGCCCGCAAGATGAGGGAGCAGATAACGACGGTAGAGCGCCGCAGTGGTAATGCCGAGGGAGCGGGCGGCCAGCACATAATCGCGCTCGGTAATGGAGAGCACCATTCCCCGCGTCAGCCGGGCGTATGTTTCCCAACCACTGAGGCCGATCACAAGAACGACGACGCCGAATGAGCTGCCCAGTAAGGCCAGTGCGGTGAGCGCGAAGACGATGAATGGGAGCGACCCTTGTATATCCACCAGCATCATCAGCAGGTTGTCTGTGTGGCCACGCATCTGCCCGGCAACCATCCCAACCGTAACGCCAACAACCGCGCTGATGAGCGTACCGAGGGTCCGGGTGAAGCGGGCGATGACCGACTTGCCG
>CAZQIJ010000691.1:0-2180 GCA_964592955.1 uncultured Anaerolineaceae bacterium | reverse complement strand
TGGCGGTGGTGTGTGCGCTGTTCTCATTGCTGATCGGCGCGCCGGTGCTTGGGCAGCTTTCTGGCGATGACGAGCAGCGGATTGGCGACGCAGCGCGTGCAGCAGTATTGTCAGAAGCAGGGGCGCGCGCTGCCTCTGGCGACGTTGTCGCTTCAGATATCATAAGGCACGGTGGCTGGGCGTTCGGCATGGTGGTAACGCGTGCGCCAGAGGGCATACACAGCACGCCGGAACTCCGGTTGTTCCTTGCGCGCAGCGATGCAGATCCAAGCGGCAACTGGCGTATTGCCCTCGAATACACCCCGGAATTTGCAGACTGGTTAGCCGAATCGCCGGACGGTCTGATGTCTTTGGGGCAGCGCACACTGCTGACAGCGCAGCAGGATGCGCGCATGGCCCCAAGTGGTATCGGCGACGCGCGCCTTAGCCTGCCCTATGCTTCTGGCACGTCGTGGACGCTGGCGGGCGGCCCTCACAGCAACAACGGAGACAGCGCGCGCCCCTGGACGGCGCTGGATTTCGCCTATGGCCAGAGCAGCGGCGCGGTACTGGCAGCCCGTGAAGGTTATGTGTGGCGCAGTGCCTCTTGCCCGAATTTTGTGCGCATAGACCATGCCGAGCGCTGGCAGACCGGGTATTACCATCTGAACAACGAGCAGGTGGTGAATGGTCAGTATGTGGAGCGTGGCGCGCTGATCGGCTACTCCTCGAATAACATCGGCTGCGGCGGTTGGTCCAGCGGGCCGCACGTACACTTTACCGTGCGCTGGGATAACGGCAATTCCAGCATCTACGATGACTACATTAACATCGATGGCCACGACATTGGCGGCTGGACCGTGCAGGAAGGCGGGGCAGCCTATCAGGGGTGCATGTTCCGCGCCCGCGACAGCTATCAGCGCTGCATCGGCACCCTGATCTACAACGAAGGCGCGATGGGCAGCGGCTATCTCGATCAGCGTTACCAGTATGACGGCGATGCAACCCCCGACCTATGGGCGGTGAATATGCGCGACGCAGGCATGAATGCAACGTCTGTGCGCATTGCGTCTGGCGCAAATTTCGCCTCCGCCCTGCTCAGCGCCGGTACAGGCATGCCGCAGCAGCCAGATTACCTGAATACGGCCTTTGCCTCTGGCGATTACGACGGCGACGCGATCCCGGATTTGTGGGTTATCCACCGGTTGGATGGCAGCGGCCAGACCGCCGTGCGGCTGATGCGCGGCGCAGAAGATTATCGCTGGCTGATGCTGGATGAAATCACCGCGCTGCCGGCCTACGACAACAGCGTTAGTTTTGCCGTCGCAGATTATAACCGCGATACACTGCCGGATCTTTGGGCCATCGACCCGCGCGACGAATCCCGCAGCGCGGTATCGGTTCGCATTGTCAGCGGTGAGAACTTCAGCGTCACCCTGGCAAACGCTGGCACGGCGTTCCCGCAGCAGTCGGTCTACAGCGATCAGAACTTTGCGGTGGCAGACTATAACCTGGATGGCAGACCGGACCTGTGGATGATTAACCCGCGCCGGGGAAATACCGAAAGTGTCGGCGTCCAGATCGTCTCTGGTGAGGACTGGAGCACCATCCTTCAGGATACGGGTACCTCGCTGAAGATGCAGTCAACAGACATCAACCGCTACGGGTTTGTGGTGGCGGATTATGATCGTGACAGCTACCCGGATTTGTGGGTGGTCAACCGTGCCAACAGCAGCACCGCCATCGTTTCTGGCGAAGACTTCTCCACCAAACTCTATACCGGTGCGGTGGCGCTGCCTGCGACCAATGCCCCAGAGTGGCATATCCTCGGCAGCGATCGCGCCCGCGAAGCTGTTATGCCGCTTGCCCCGGAACTCGTCGCCCCACTCTCCCAGGCGGTAACCCATTCACCGAATGCCGAATTCGTGTGGCGCGCCTCTGGTCTGGCAGCGTCGTACCGGCTGAAGGTCAAGGATATGGAAACAGGTGTGGCGCTGGTGAACCGAACGTTCACCGATTCTGCGGCGTTGTGCCCTACCAGGGAATGCCGCGTAACCACGCAGGAACTGGGTGTTGTGCTGCGGGATGACCGCACCTATCGCTGGGATGTCACCGTATCCAACGCCTATGGCAGCGTGCGCAGTGACCGCTGGCGCATCGTCACCGATATCCCCGGTGCGCCCAGTTTGCAGTTTCCGTTG
>CAZQIJ010000690.1:0-2190 GCA_964592955.1 uncultured Anaerolineaceae bacterium | reverse complement strand
CGTGTGAACGTTTGCAGGTTGTGCCCACCATGCAGCAGATCATTACCGACCAGCTTGGGGTCGCCCTCACTGGCCGCGCTTCAGGGGAGTACTTCGAGGATCTGCGTACCATGCTGCGGTTGATGATTTCGGTAAAGCTGATGCGCAGCACACCGGGAATCATGATGCGTTTGCCCCAGTACACCCGCAGCAAGAAGCGTGCAACTGCACTGATGCGCAGCCTGCTCGAACAGCATCGGGCTGTGCCGCCGGAACAACGCACAGGCGATCTGGTCGATTATGCGTTGGCGGCGACCGCCCACGATGGCAGCACACTTTCCGAGGCAGACCTGAACGCCATCGGCTTTGGGGCGTTTTTTGTGGGTATGGATACCGCCGCCCACACCACGAGCTTCACGCTGTATGCGCTCCTCAAGCACCCTGAACTGCTGCGACGTGTGGTCGATGAAACGGTCAGCCTGTTCGGGCAAAGCGATTTCACGTTTCAGGATCTCCGCCGCATGAAAGTGCTGCACAGCGCCATTGTGGAGGCGATGCGCCTCTACCCGGTGGCCCCCATCATGCCGCGCCATGCATCGCGCACGTTTGAGTTTGCGGGGTATCGCGTCGAAAAAGGCAGCAGCATCATGATGACAACCGCGCTCACACACTACCTGGAAGAACATTTCCATGAGCCGCTGGAATTTAATATTGATCGTCCTACACCCGCGCCCTATACTTATGCCCCGTTCGGGTTGGGCGCGCACACCTGCCTGGGGGCCGGGTTTGCCGATGTCCTCATCACGCTCACGCTGGCGACCATTTTCAACACTGTCGAACTTGTGCTTGATCCGGCAGATTTTGAGATGAAAGTGATTGGTGTACCTGTGCCTAATCCCGGACAGAACTTTTTCATACGTGTTCAGGGATTGCGGAATCAATAACGCATGCGACACAGACAACTTTCACTTCCTCCACTGGTACCGGGCATCCCCCTGCTCGGTAATGCCTTGAAGCTGCGTGGCGACATGACTCGCTTTCTTGTTGAGGCAGCACAGCAGCACGGGTCAATCTTTCGGATTCGCGTCCTCAACCGCGAATATGTCATTCTGGCAGGGCTTGAAGCGAATCAGTTCCTCAGCAAACATGGCAATGAGGTGTTATCCGGCGAGCGCGCATTTGGCGGGTTTGCGGAGCAGATGGGTAATGGGGCCTTTCTGCCCGCGCTGGAAGGGCAGCCGCACCGGCATCTGCGACGCATCCTGAGGCCGGGGTACTCGCGCGAAGCCGTTGCCCCACACATGCAGCAGTTGGCAGAAATCACCTCTGGTCATATCGCGCAGTGGGTAAGCCAACCACGCGTCCAGGTCGTCCCGGCAGCGCAGCACCTGATCACCGATCAGTTAGGGATGGTGCTGGGTGGGCGGGCGCTGGGGGATTACTTCCCGTATGTGCGCGATTTTCTCCGTACCGTCGTGAACGTCACCATCCTGGGCACGGCACCGCGCCTGATGCTGCGCACGCAACACTACCGCACGGCGCGCAGCAAGACGCGTGAATTTCTGTTAAAGCTGCTGGATGATCACCGCCAGACGCCGGGCAGCGGTGACCTGATCGACATCGCGCTGGATGCCCGCGACCCGGACGGCGAACCCTACAACGAGGATGACCAGATCCTGATCGGCATTGGCGCTTATGTGGCCGGTATGGATACGCTGGCCAACACGCTCAGCTTCATGCTGTATGCGCTGATCAAACACCCACACATTCTTGACGCTGTGCGCCGCGAGATCGATGCGCAGTTTGTTCATGGCATTCCCAAAGTACACGCGCTGCGAGAACTGCACGCGCTGCATGGGGCCGCACAGGAAACGCTGCGTATGTATATGATCGCGCCGGTCACGCTGCGTACAGCAGTCGCGCCTTTTACCTTCGACGGGTACAGCATCGAAACCGGGACTGATGTGATGGTGGCCAACGGCGTCACCCATTTCGCCCCGGAGTATTTTCCCGACCCGTATACCTTCCGCCATGATCGTGATTTCCGCGCGCTGCCCGCCAACGTCTACACGCCGTTTAGCCTGGGTGCTCATACGTGCCTGGGTGCTGGCATGGCAGAGGTGCTGCTGATGTTATCGGCGGCGGTCATCGTACAGCAGGCAGACATCACACTGGATCGCCCCGGTTTCACCGCCCACATACATTCCACCC
>CAZQIJ010000689.1:0-2192 GCA_964592955.1 uncultured Anaerolineaceae bacterium | reverse complement strand
GGCGTAATGACGCGGAACGTCCACTGGTCGCTGCGCGATTTGTAGGTGGTCCCCAGCAGCGTCGAGCGTGCCTCAACGCTCCAGCGATACGTCTTTCCTACCTCGAGTGTTATTCCAAGCGAAGACAGGTCGACTCCACAGGTGTAATAGCAGATGTCATCCAACATAACGCCGCTGGTAGCGGTGAACTTGTAGGAATACAGCAGCACCCCTGCCGTATCGAAGATCCTCAGCGTGTGGCGCGTTGCATACACATCGTACCAGGACAATGTCGGCGTGGTATCGGTGACACTGGTCACGTCCTGCGGGCTGATGTGGTACGGATTGCCGGGAATACTTGAGGTGAACTGCTGCCACATCGCCTTCGCGCTGCCGCCGGCTGTCTTGGCTTTCACGCGCCATTCAAAAACCGCGTTGTTCGGCAGCCCCGGCATTTCGATGTAAAGATCGCAGAAAGTGCCGTCGCATTCAGCGGCGGGCGTAACCGGCGTGTTCAGGATATAGGTATTGCCTACGCCGCGCACCTGAACCGTGTATTTGGTGGCACCTGGCGTTTCTGTCCAGGAGAAATACGCTTCAGGATAGCCGTACACCGTACCGCCTGCTGCTGGCGTGTTCAGGGTGAGCGGTAGCGCAGCCTCCACCGCGCCGATGTCGCAGTAGCGGTAACCATCATAATCGCCGTCCTGTGGGCGCAGCACACCGCGCACATCGCTGTACGCGCAGTCCGTATTGTAAGCGGAATCGCGCAGCGGGCTGGAAAGGTCAGGCAGACGGCTGGATACACCGCCGCCATTGTTGCCCAGGCTGCCCAGCAGCGGGTCGAGGGTCTCTGAGCCGACGGGCGCGATGTCACCGTAGCCCGTAAACGCAAGGCAGCTCCCATTGTTACCCAGGAAGTTCCAGCCATCGCTGTCCACGGTACCGTCACAGTCCGGGCCGGTGGTCGCCGTGTTTTCTGCGATCACGGAATTGCTGATCTCCACCAGCGCTTCGAACCCAGCTTCAGCCTCAATCATGAGACCGCCACCCCTGCTCGCCGTATTTCCGGTGATGGTGACGTGGTACAGAGAGACATACGAGTCGTCATCTGCCCACAACCCCCCGCCGCGGCCATCAACACCCTGTGCCTCATTGTTATGAATGGTTGTGTTATCGATGTACAGCGCCGCCGACGCTGAGTAATTGTCTATCCCACCTGAGGAGCCTTGTGAGATGTTGTTGAAAATGGCAGAGCTGCTCATGTACATTAAGCCGCGATTAGACACGGCCCCAAAGCTAGTTGCATTGTTGCCCGTAATTTCCACGCCAAACAAATAGGCCGATCCAGCGTTGTAGATGGCGGCCCCGCTGCCTGTATTGCCATCCGTGATCGTCAGACTTCCCAGGTAAAGATAGCCGTTAGGCAAGATTTGAAACACACGTGTTGCACCGGCAGATACCGCGTCTGGCGCGCCACTGATGATTGACTCGCCATCCTCAGGCCCGTAGATTCCAACCGAAGAGGTGATGTCCAGGTCATCCCAAAGCGCGGCATCGTCAGTACTCGAGGTGCGGCTCAGGTAATAGGTGCCTGCCGAGAGATAAATCGAATCGAGTTCGGTATCAAAATTGGCTTCCATCACGGCAGCACGCAGCGAACACGCATTGGCGCTGTCTGCGCACAGGCCATCGCCCACAGTCGCGTCTGGGGTATCGAGAAACGTATCGACGCTGAAGCCACCGCCACCGCGGGGCGCGATCCTTCGCTCTATGCGGGCACGTTCCATGTGCTGCGCGGCTTCGCGCGCGCTGCGTGGGAACCACTGCGGCGGGGTTGGCGCAACCGCCGGGATCTGCGCGGCTTCGGCAGCGCGCAGCGCATCGGTTTCCTGCGCCAAAACGGGTATCATACGGGCGGTAACTGCAAGCGAGAAGAACAGCAGTACAAATAACGGTAGTGCACGGCGAGCATGATGCTTCATCCAAAACCTCCTTGAGGGGTGCAATAACAGAGCAGTGCTGACCCAAATTTGCTACGCGCACTGATGCGCCTAACAACATTCTAGCACTGTGCATCCATTGGCGCTCAGGCACTTACGCGGGGCAATCAGAAACAGGGGCAGACAAACAAGATTCTTGCGAAGTCAGCAGCGGCGCACGGTCCAGGGTGCCAGGCAGTGGGGGCACGATTCATAGTGCCCCGGCGACAC
>CAZQIJ010000688.1:0-2200 GCA_964592955.1 uncultured Anaerolineaceae bacterium | reverse complement strand
TATACCACTGTAGACTCATTATGTACTGTAACCTCAATTCCTGACAGATGCTGGCGCATGGGACAAGCCTATGCGTTAATAAAAGGCATTATAGTGGTCGTTGTGCGACAGCACCCATCAGAATTTTTGCTGAAATCTCGGGCCCAGAGGTGTTCACGATCCGTTGTTTTGCCAAAAGAACAGGTCTCCCGGCAGCGTCTGGGCGCAGAAGTCAAGCGATGACTTCGTGATCGTCAAATCGTCAACTTGAGCCTGCCCCTCACGGCCCCGGCTCGACCCTATACCCGCAGCCCATTGTTGTAGAGGATGGCATAGGTCCCTTCACGGGCAATCAGGCTGGTGTGTGTGCCCTGCTCTTCAATACCGCTCTCGGTCAGTACGATGATGCGGTGTGCGTTCTGGATGGTAGTCAGGCGGTGCGCGATGACGATGGTCGTGCGGTTGTGCGTCAGTTCTTCCAGCGACTCGCGCACAGCGCGCTCGCTCTCGTTGTCGAGAGCACTGGTCGCTTCATCGAAGATGATAACAGGTGGATTCTTCAGGAAAACGCGGGCAATGCTCAGGCGCTGCTTCTGCCCACCGGACAATTTCACGCCGCGCTGACCAATATCGGTATCATAGCCGTGCGGCAGCGCCATAATGAACGGGTGCGCGTTGGCTTTCCGTGCAGCGTCGATGATTTCGTCGCGGGTCGCATCTGGTTTGCCATAGCGGATGTTGTCTGCCACCGTCCCGGCAAACAGATACACATCCTGCTGCACAACGCCAATCTGCTGGCGCAGGGATCGCAGGGTGACATCGCGGATATTGACACCGTCAATACGGATCTCGCCCTCTGTGACTTCATAGAAACGTGGGATGAGCGAGCACAGCGTCGTTTTCCCCACGCCGGACGGCCCCACCAGCGCCACATATTCCCCTGGCCTGATGCTGAGCGAAATGTTGTTCAGCACATGGTTATGACCTTCGCGGTAACGAAAGCTCACATTGTGGAATTCTATGTGCCCCTGAACGCTGTCAAGCGCGCGCGCATTCGGCAGGTCGGCAATGTCTGGCGCAATTTCCAGCATCTCCATGAAACGGTTGAAGCCGGTGATGCCTTCCTGGTAGAGGCGCGCGAAGTTGACCAGGCGCGTAATCGGCTCGATGAGCAGCCCCACGCACAGGACATATGTCACCAGATCAGCAGAATCCAGGGTGTGAGAGGCAATGGCGGCACCGCCGAAAATCACCACCGCGATACTGATCAGCTGCGTGAACGCCGTCATGCCAGCGGTAAAGTGTGCTTCGCTGCGGTAGCCGTGTCGTCTGCTTTCCACAAAACGCTGGTTTGCGCTGGCGAATTTGGCCCCTTCAATGGCCTCGTTGGTGAAGGACTTGACCACGCGAATGCCCGCCAGCGTATCTTCAACCTGGGCGTTCACATCACCGATACGTTCGCGGCTGACCTGCAGCGCTGCATTCATGCGGCGGTTGAAGTAGAGGGCGTAGGCCGCCATGAGGGGCAGCGCGAGGAAGATGATGAGCGTGAGGCTGGCACTGATGGTCATCAGAATAAAGAACACACCCGTGAACTTGAGCACAGCGATAAACAGGTCTTCCGGGCCGTGATGGTACAGCTCCGACAGCGAAAACAGATCGTTGGTGATGCGGCTCATGAGCTGGCCGGTCTTCTGCTCGTCGTAAAACCCGTTGGAAAGGGCCTGGTAATGCGCAAAAAGGTCGCGCCGCATGTCGCTTTCCATGTAGGTGCCCATCATATGACCCTGGTAATCGACAAACAGATTGCTCGCGGTATGAACCGCCACAAGTGCGACCATCAGAGCGCCGATCGTGTAAACCTCAGTTAACGTCTGAGGGGTTGTGGGTTGAAGCACCAGGCGGGTGATATGTCCCGCCAGCAGTGGGAACAGCAACGCTGCACCAGAGACAATGACGGCGAAGAACAGATCTGCCAGCAGCAGCGGCAGATACGGCCGGTAGTAGGACAAAAACTTACGTAGTCTTGGCCTCAATAAACAGCTCCTTGCGGCCTTAAGAAAAAGGTGTGAGCACATTGTGCGAAGAGAGGTGAAACAGCGAAATCCGCGATCGCAGATCAGCTCGCTATGGTGTTTGGAGGGGTATGGTGTGCCAGGATTATTCTAAATGGGTCACGAGAGTTCTACAAGGTACAGATACCAGTTCAGGGGGATGAATT
>CAZQIJ010000687.1:0-2205 GCA_964592955.1 uncultured Anaerolineaceae bacterium | reverse complement strand
CGCTGGGCGAGGGGGGTAATGCCCACCGTTACAGGGGAATGGTCCCGGTGGCGACCTTCGACGGCCTCCCCTTTGTATTCGTTGGCGTCTATCTGCGCTGGTTTCCGTTCATCCCTCAAAGACCGCATCGGCCAGGGGAATGCCCGCGCCGCGAATACGCTCCACCACGCGCGGCACATAGCCCGTTGCGCGGAATTCCCCCAGCACCCGCCCGTGCGCGAAGCCGGTTTGCACGAAGACGAACACGTCTTCCAGCGTCACCATGCCGCCTTCCAGCCCGGTTACCTCGCTGATGCGCGTCATGCGGCGCGTGCCGTCGCTCATCCTGTCCTGATGCAGCACGAGGTGAATCGCGCTGGCGATCTGCTGCCGGATGCTGAGCAGCGGCATCTGCGCCATGCCCATCGTCACCATCACCTCCATGCGGTTGAGCGCGTCGCGCGGGCTGGTGGCGTGAATGCTCATCAGCGAGCCATCGTGCCCGGTGTTGAAGGCGTTGAGCATCTCCAGCACTTCGCCGCCCAGGGCTTCGCTAAGCACAATGCGTTCCGGGCGCATCTTCATGGCGCTGGCCATCAACTGCCGCGCCGTGATCTCCCCCCGGCCTTCGATGTTCGGCGGGCGCGTTTCCAGCACCACCAGGTGCGGCTGCTGCACGCGCATTTCAGACGTGTTCTCGATGATGATGATGCGCTCTTCAGGCGCGATCATGCCGCACAGCACGTTAAGGATGGTGGTCTTGCCGCTGCCTGTGCCGCCAGACATCACGATGTTGGTGCGCCCCTGCACGGCAGCGCGCAGAAAGTCCACCATCGGCGCGCTGAACGTGCCGAATCCCAGCAGGTCATCCACCGCCAGCATGCGCGCCGGAAAGCGCCGGATGACGATGCTCGCGCCGCGCTGCGCAATGGGCGGGATGACGATATGCACGCGCGAGCCATCCGCCAGGCGCAGGTCCACAATGGGAAACGACTCATTGATGGTGCGCCCCAGGGGGGCCGCCAGGGTGTCTGTGATGATGCGCATCAGGTGCGCTTCGCTGTCGAAGACTTCGGTCACCTCCTCCAGCCTGCCATGCCGCTCCACAAAAATCTGGTGGGGACCGTTGACCATAATCTCCGTCACAGACGGATCCGCTAACAGGGGTTCCAGTGGGCCAAAATCTGCCATCGGTGTCTCTCCTTTGTCGTAATGCTCGCGTTCGTTACCTTCATCGTGCCACAGGCGGCGCAGCGCCATAACGGGCATCTGCCCTGGCGCGCCCTGCCCGTCTAACTGGCCAGCCCGTGGTGCAGCGCATAAACCGCCGCCTCTGTGCGCGTGTTGACGCCGATCTTGGAATAGACGTTATCCAGGTGAAAATTGACGGTGCGGGCGCTGAGGTTCAGGCGCAGGCCGATTTCCTTATTCGTTAGCCCCTGCGCCACCAGCGCCAGCACCTCGGTTTCGCGCGGGGTGAGGCCGGTACGCTGCACCGGGAAGCGCAGCGTGAGGGTGTCGTCGGTGGCCGTCATGCTGCCGCGCTGCTGGGCGATGCGTGCCAGGGTGGTCTGGGGCAGCCGTCCCAGGTCACAGTTCAGCCCGTTGTGGCGCAGCATAACCTGCACCGCGTCTTCGTGCAGCCCGCACACCAGCTCGATGCGGGACGGTCGCGCGGCCTTCAGCGCCACGTCCAGGGCATCCTGCACGGCGCGGTAGATGGTGAGTTCGAGCGGCAGCGGCAGGCGCTGCACCAGGCGCGCCACACGCAGCCGAACGTCCAGCCCCTGCGTGCGGCTGATCTGATTCGCCAGCGTTTCGAGCGCGGCTTCCAGCCCCAGCACGGTCAGCAGCGCCGGGTTGAGGCTGGCCTGAAGGTCAAGCGTCTGCTGAAGGATCTGCCGCGCCAGCATCGACAGTACAGAGGCCACCATCAGCGCCTGTGTATCGCCACCCAGCGACTGCTCGTAGGCGCTGGCCTGAGACAGCAGCAGGTTCAGCGGCGCGACCACACTCGTATTCAACAGCTCCGCCAGGCGGCGGCGTTCAGCTTCCAGCATGTCTGGCGCATCCGGGGGCGATGCGTCTGAGGGATGGTCGGTCATGGTACCTGCCTCCGCAGCGATCTCACTGGCCTAAGTGTGACACATCTGCGGCGGCAGCCCAAACGCGCGTTCAACCGGGCACAGGCTGGTCATTTGACGGGGTGCGCCTGGGGCCAACGTG
>CAZQIJ010000686.1:0-2209 GCA_964592955.1 uncultured Anaerolineaceae bacterium | reverse complement strand
TATGGCGCACATCCTCCGGTTCAATCGTTGTGTAGACGGTATCGCCGGGACTGATGAATTGGTGCAATCGGAAAGCGAAGGGGGCAAAGCCGGTGTCCGGGTTGGGTTCACATTCATAGCCTGCCAGCAGCCATTTTTTGATGACGATTTCGCAGATTGCTTCATCCATACCTGTGAGTTCGGCAAGTTCACGAGCAGCATCCCATATGCTGCGGGGTTCCTGCCGGGCTAAGCGACCTTCTTTTTCGCGCAAGCCGAAGGTGCTTTCAATCCATGCCGAGAGTGGATGCGCGACGAATTCAGCATAATCAGTGGGTGCGACCAGACGATCAGCCTGTGCCACCGACTGCCGCAGTACCTCCAGATTGGTATTGCCGGGTGTTGCCCGGCGCAGGGTTTCACCAATCACGTGTTCAGATTGGACGGTTGCGCCGAAAATCTGGGTGCCGACCTCTGCCACTTGCGCCCGTTGTTCCCTATAACTGCCTTCGCCTGCCAACGTTGCCGACGTACCCACCACCAGCAGACCTTGTTCGGGTGTTGCCAGCCGATCTCGCACGCGGCGCACCAGTAGGGCAACATCCGCGCCTTGCCGTCCACGATAGGTATGCAGTTCATCCAGCACGAGAAAGCGGAGTCCCTTCGCCCGTTCGATGAGCTGACGCTCACGGGGGCGGGTCATAATGAGTTCGAGCATGACATAATTGGTCAGCAGAATGTCTGGCGGGCGTGTCATGATCTGGCGGCGCTCATCTTCGCTCTCCTGTCCCGTGTAACGGGCAAAGGTCACCGGTGACTGCCCCTGTGGATAGCCTTCATTCAGGAATTTATGCAGTTCGCCTGCCTGGCTGTTCGCCAGCGCATTCATCGGATACACGATAATTGCCTGGATTCCACGTCCGCTGCCCTGTCTGAGCACATGGTCAACAATCGGCACGATGTACGCCAGGCTTTTGCCCGAGCCGGTACCCGTCGTCAGAATGTAGTTGTGTCCTGCTCGTGCGATTTCGATGGCTTCGCGCTGGTGGCGGTGAAAACTCAGTGGCTGTCCCACACCTTCATGTTTACCTTTACGGAAGATACGGCTGCACTCGGGATGGAGCAGATTGCTCTTCACCAGTTCCTCAACCGAACCGCCGCTCGCAAAGGTCGGGTTGAGCTGAATGAGCGGAACAGGCCAGAATACGCCTGCATTCAGGCTCTCGTGTACCTTCTGAGCGATGCGGGCATCCCGGATCTGAATGAAACTGCTGGCATAGTCTGAATAATCCTGTGTCAGTTGGCCGCGCAGGGCGAACACGTCCATAACAATCCTGTCCTTGAGAAAGACAACGCTGCCTATGGAGCGGGCAGTCATCTGTATTGGTGTGCATTCAATTATATGCCACAGTTCTGGAAAAATGATACATAAGGTTACCCGAAAATGATGGCAGCGGCGCGCCAGATTGCGTCCAGGACCGATTACCCCTGCCACAGGTTGACAGATTATTCATCAGCGATTGTCTCTCCTGAACCAGACTCAGGCTATAATCGGCTCGTTACCAGAGACAGACCTGCTGAAGGAGTAACGATGCCGCGTCAGAATCGTGTTACCCCGTTGGGCGAGATTGTGGCCTGCGCCGAACGGGGGACGCTGATGGGCAACCGCGGAATCCTGCATAACGCGGCAGGCCAGCTCACAGACCGACGCTGGACCACACAGGCATGGATCATCTGTCTGCTGACGTTCCAAGGCCGCAGGCGTCCAATCATGTCCCCTGGTACCTACACCGAGCTGTTCTTCCTGGATGAGGCAACTGCGCTGGCTGCCGGTCATCGTCCCTGTGGCGAATGCCGCCGCAGCCACTACCGTCATTTCAAGGCCTGCTGGGCAGTCGGCAATGGAGAGCCAGAGGTTACCATCCACGCGCTGGATCGCCAGTTGCACCGGGAGCGGGTGACCCGATCCAGGGAGAAAATTGTCTGGGAGTGCGCTATGTCTGCCCTGCCAGACGGCACCTTTGTCCGCCTTGATGGTGCGCTCTGGCTGCTGTGGCAGGAAGCGCTTTACCGCTGGTTCCCCGGAGGTTACGACCAGGTACGGTCAGTACCCCGCCGTCAGACCGTCACCGTCATCACACCTCGCTCGACTGTCCACGCACTGGCAGCCGGGTATGTCCCACAGCACCACCCCTCGGTTCATGAGCTGCACCGCCACGTCGGTATTGAC
>CAZQIJ010000685.1:0-2222 GCA_964592955.1 uncultured Anaerolineaceae bacterium | reverse complement strand
GTGGGACAGACGATCATCGCCGCCGCCATGAGCGATGATACCATCGGCTGGATTCTGCTCTCCATTGTGGCGGGGCTGGCCAGCGGCGCAGCGCTGAGCGTGGGCGGCGTGGTGCAAAGCGTGGGCGTGGTGGTGGGGTTCATGGCGCTCAGCTTCACCGCGGGGCGCTGGCTGGTATACCGGCTGCTCGTCTTTGTGCAGGACGAAGTGCGCAGCCCATACCGGATGCTGTCGCTGGTGGTGGGGCTGATGTTTCTGTGGAGCGCGGCGGCGATGGCGCTCAACCTGGAAGCCGTGCTGGGCGCGTTCATCGTCGGCATCCTGTTCAGCCTCATGCCGCGCCTGCCAGAGGAAGTGGTGGAGCGCCTGCAAAGCATCACCTTCGGGATCTTCGCCCCCATCTTCTTCGCGGTGGCCGGGCTGAAGGTGAACATCCCGGCGCTGCTGGAACCGCGCCTGCTGCTGCTGACGCTGATCGTGATCGTCGTGGCGACGCTGACCAAAGTGCTGGGCACCTACCTGGGGGCGCGCATCGTGGGCCGCCGCGACCACTGGACGGCGCTGTCGTTCGGCGCGGGGCTGAACGCGCGCGGCGCGATGGGCATCATCGTGGCCACCATCGGCCTGTCGCTTGACCTCATCACGCAGGATCTGTTCTCGATTCTGGTGGTGATGTCTATCGTCACGTCGCTCGTCGCGCCGCCGTCGCTGCGCTGGGTGCTGCATCGCGTGCAGCCAGACGCCGAAGAGCTGGCGCGCCTGGAACGCGAGGCGCTGGTGAAAGACAGCATCATCGCGCATGTCCACCGCGTGCTGATGCCGGTGCGCGTGCGCGACGCCAACGATCCCACCCGCGCGCTGGAATCGCACCTGCTGCGGCGTATGGGCGAAACGCGCAACCTGTCGGTTACGCTGATGAACGTGGCCAGCGCCGGGCGCGAAGGCGACGCCAGCGTGTACCTCAGCGAGATTGGGCGGCATTTCGCCGCGCACGACCTCACACGCCGCATCGTAACGGGCGGCGACCCGGTCATGCACATTCTGGACGAAGCCGCCAAGGATTATGATCTGATCGTGCTGGGTGCGACCGAAAAAACGCTGGACGCGCACACGGTCTTCAACCCGGTGGTGGATACGCTGCTGCGGCTGGCCCCGTGCCCGGCGCTGGTGGTTCACGGCACCAACGGCGGCGGACCGTGGCTGCCACGGCGCATCCTGGTGCCCACCAACGGCTCGCTGGCGTCGCGCCGCGCGGCAGAGGTGGGTTATGCGCTGGCGGATGACGAGAGCGAGGTCACGGTGCTGCATGTGGTGGGCGGCGGCAGCGCGCACATTTACGGGCGCAGCGCGGCGCAGGTTGAGCAGCGCGTGGGTATTTCGCAGCGTTTTGTGGACGAACTGCGCCTGATGGGTGAATCCCTGGGGGTGACCACGCGCGCCCGTGTGGAGGTGGGCAGCGCGCCAGAAGAAACCATTGTGCGCACGGCGCGCCAGGATGCGTTTGATCTCATCATCGTGGGGGTGGCGGTGCGCGCGGGCAGCGAACGCCTCTATATGGGGCCGATGGTGGAGCATATCCTGGATCATGCCCCGTGCCCGGTCATTGTCGTTAACGCGTAGAAGCGAACTGCGCTATACTGCCCATCATCAGCTATCAGCCTTACAGGATGACGCGCTTTGACAGAACAGCCCACGCTTAAGGATATTTCCGTGACGCAGTTGGAGAACGGCGTCTTTGAAGTGGCGGTGCTGGCCGCCACCCGCACCGCCATCGACGAGATTTTCAGCGCGCTAAGCTGGATCCGCGCGACCCCCACCCCGGATGACGTGGTGCGTTATGTGGTGATCAACCGCGCCAAAACGCTGCCGCCGCTGGCGTACCTGGGGCGCAGATCCTATGAATGGCTTCGCGCCAACGCCAGCCACCGCACCACCCGCACCGCGCTGATCCTGGGCGGCGATGTGCTGGTAAACGCGATGCTGGGTATCTTCCAGACGGGGCGGCGCTACAGCCGCAGCAACTGGCAGTGGAAGCTGTTCCGTCATGACGAGTATGATGCGGCAGTGGCCTGGGCGCTCTCCGACAAGCTGTGAGGTTGGGGCGGCGCGGCTAGCACGCGGCGCGCATAACGCACGCGGCGCTTCACGAACCGCCCCTACGCGCCTTCGACCAGCGCCTTGATCGCCGCGAGGTGGCGCTCTGCCTCTGTGACGCCAGCCTC
>CAZQIJ010000684.1:0-2222 GCA_964592955.1 uncultured Anaerolineaceae bacterium | reverse complement strand
GGGGTGAGGGCTGGTAGGGTCGGGGGCCGGGTAGGGACAACGCCTGCGTTGTCCGCGTTGTGGTCGGCGGCGGCGGACGCGGCAGGCCGCGCCCCTACACCAACGACGCGATGAAATGGCCGGTCCGGGTTTGGCCGGGGGAACCCTTCCCCCGGCACAGACATGAGGGGCATGAAAAAGCGCACCAGAATTTGCCTGCATAATTACGACATTCCTAAGCGCAGCCTGAAGGGTGTATGACTCTTTGACTTGTGCCCCCCCAATCTGTGGGGGCTTTAAAGCAGATCGAGCGGGCGTATGATCAAGCATGTGGCACTTTTGCCGCTCCCTTTTAAGGAACAGAACATGGATAACTACGTCATTCCTTTGCTTGTCTTTGGGGTTGTGCTGCTGCTGCTGGTAACCCTGCCCACCGTCACACTGGGGCTGGTGATCGTCAGCGAGCGGCAGGTGGGTGTGGTCATCAAGCGATTTTCGCTGGCCGGTAAGACGCTGCCGCCAGGGCAGTTGGTCGCCATGAATGGCGAACCGGGCATACAGGCGGATGTGCTTTCCCCTGGCTGGCACCTGGGGTATTGGCCCTGGATGTACAGCGTGCAGAAGGTGCCCACGGTGATTATCCCGCAGGGTGAAATCGGGCTGGTGGTGGCGGCAGATGGCGCATCGATCCCGTCGCAGCTTCTCCTGGGTAAGGTGGTGGATTGTGACAACTTTCAGGACGCGCGCAAGTTTCTGACGGGTGGCGGCGAAAAAGGCCGGCAGTTGGGTATCCTCACGGCGGGTACGTACCGCATCAACACGGGGCTGTTCACCATCATTACATCGGCAACGGCGCAGCAGCACGGCATGACGCCGCAGCATTTGCGCGTCTTCAGCATCGAGCCGGATCAGGTGGGCATCATCACCACACTGGACGGCGAACCGATTGGCGAAGGTGAAATCGCCGGGCTGTACCTGCCAAACCACGATAACTTTCAGAACGCGCAGGCGTTTATTGACGGCGGCGGGCAGCGTGGGTTGCAGGAACAGGTGCTGCTTTCCGGCTCCTGGAACCTCAACCCCTGGTTTGTGCGGGTGGAGCAGGTCCCCATGACGCACATCCCCATCGGCCATGTGGGGGTGGTCATCAGCTTCATCGGCAAGGCGCACGCCGATATCAGCGGTGTGGACTTTAAGCACGGCGATCTGGTCAATGTGGGGCATAAAGGCGTGTGGGCCACGCCGCTGTATCCGGGCAAGCATCCGATTAACACGCGTGTGATGCGTGTCGAACTGGTGCCCACCACCAACATCGTGCTGAACTGGGCGGCGCGCGTCGAACAGCATAATTACGACGCCAGCCTGAATTCGGTCACGGTGCGTTCTCGCGATGGTTTCGCGTTTGACCTGGAAGTGGCGCAGGTGATCCATGTGGGCGCGCTGGAAGCGCCGAAGGTCATTTCGCGCGTGGGGTCGGTCAACAACCTGGTCGATCATGTGCTTCAGCCTATCGTGGGCAATTACTTCCGCAACGCGGCCCAGTCCTATTCGGTGCTGGACTTTCTGAGCGCACGCAGCGAGCGCCAGCGCGAAGCGGCAGAGCACATCCGCAAGGCGGTTGCGGCCTACGATGTGGAAGCGCTGGATACGCTGATCGGCAACATTAATCCCCCGGCGCAGCTCATGCAAACGCTGACCGACCGCAAGATCGCGGAAGAGCAGCAGAAAACCTATGAGGTGCAGCAGGAAGCGCAAACCCAGCGGCAGCAGTTGGTGCGCGAAACGGCGCTGGCGGATATTCAGCAGGATCTGGTGAAGGCCGAGCGCGGCGTGAGCATCGCAGAGCTGCACGCCAACGCGCAGATCAAACAGGCGACTGGTGAAGCGGAGTCCATCCGGCTGCGCGCCTCTGGCGAGGCAGAGGCCATCCGCATGACGGGTGAGGCGCGCGCGTCTGCCTACCGTGCAGGTGCCGAAGCGATGGGCGCAGAAGGCTATACCGCCGTGCAGTTGATGCAGATCGTGGGCGAGCACGCCGTGCGCATTATCCCGGAAATCAACGTGAGTGGTACCCAGGGTGGCAGCAGCACGATGGTGGAGGCGCTGCTGGGCGTCCTGCTGCGCAGCCAACTGCCACCGGCGCGCCCCATCCGCGAGAACGGCAGAGCCGCCGAACCCAACGGCGCAACCGCTGCCGAAGAAGAACGCTAACCCCCGGCACGCTCCATGATATGCGACGCAGC
>CAZQIJ010000683.1:0-2224 GCA_964592955.1 uncultured Anaerolineaceae bacterium | reverse complement strand
CCCCCCCCCCCCCGCCGCCCCACCCTGTTGGATGTTCCTGCCAAACGTATCGTAGAGGCGCATCGCCATGTGACCGTGACGACGGGGGAAGTCTACGAACCGCCGGTTCCCGAACCGCCGCTATCAGGCTTGCATCACCCGCTGTTTGGCCGCGTGCGCCGTCGGCAAATGCCGCGTCACATCCGCCGCCACCCGCAGCGCGCCCAGCGTCACCCCGGCGGTTGATTGGCCGGGGAAGATCGAATCGCCCACCAAACGCAGATTCGTAAGCCCGGTGCGCGGTCCGCGCATGGCGAAAAGCGAGGTCTGCGGGAAACCGCCCACCATCCCGCGCTGACGGCTTGTATAGAACTGGTACGTTACCGGCGTGCCGGGCAGCACGAGCGTGAGCGCGTCGCGGAAACCAGGCAGGATCCGCTCCACCTCTGCCAGCATCCGCTCTGTGTAGTCCTGCTTGCGGGCGGCATAGCTGGCTTCGTCTGGCAGCGCCCACCACGCCCCAACATCGGTATGGGTGGAGATCGTCACAGCGCGATGTCCCACCGGCGCGCGCGACGCATCCCAGGCAGGCGATACAGACAGGTACAGGCTGTGGCCCTCCCCCAATGGCGTGCCCGGTTCCGGCAGGATCTGGTGATGATCCGGGAACAGCGGCGGGAAGACCTCCGCCCGCACACCCAGATGCAGCACGAACGCGCCCCAGGTCGGCGCGCGGCGCGCAGCCTCGCGGCGCAGCCTGGGCGGGCTGTCGTCCCCCAACAGCGCGTCCACGTCCCAGGGCGTGAGGTTGGCCACCACGAAATCCGCCGGGTAGAAGGTCTCCGTTTTGGCGTGCCTGCCATGCCGGGCATACACCCCGCTCACGCGCCCCTGTGCGACCGCGATGCGCGTCACGCGGCGGCGGTACAGCACAGACCCGCCGCACGCCTCCAGTTTTTCCACCAGCGTGCCGGCCAGCCCACCAATACCGCCTTCGATGTGCATCACGCCCTGCCGCGCCAGGTCAAGCGCCGTCGCCCCATACAGCGCATTCACACTGCGCGACGTGGCCTGCGCCGAAATCAGAAGCTGACCGTCGATGAAGCGCACGAAATCCGCATCGCGGGTGAGCCGGTGCTGGCGCATCCAGTCATACACGCTCATCAGCGCGAACGGGATCAGCGCCGCATCGCGCGGGAAGTTCGCCAGCGCCACCGCCGCCAACTGCGCGACCTCGGCAGCGTCTCGCGGCGGCCAGGGCAGCCCCTGGGCAGACATCTTCCAGGCGAGATCTGCAATGCGCGCCTGCTGCCGCCAGAACCCGGCAGACTCCGGGTACGCGGCCAGCACGTCGGCGTTGCTGCGCGTGAGGGCGGTACTGCTGCCGCTCTGGTGGACGATCCAGGCGGGATCATGCGGGCGCACCGGCCAGTGCAGGTTCAGGCGTTCTGCCACCAGCGCATGGGGCCCGCCAGGCTGAAAACCCCCCGCCACCGTCGCCCCGGCCTCAAACCGGAATCCCTGATGCGTGAAGGTACTGGCACAGCCGCCCGGATACGTCTGTGCTTCGAGCACGGTAACCTGGCAGCCCTGCTGGGCAAGGATGGCGGCGGTGGTCAGCCCACCGATGCCAGATCCAATGATGAGGATATGTGTCATGATATTTCTGAGTTTCAGTATCTTCTGAACGATGTGAACGTGATGATAGGACCGCACCATGAGCCTGGCATGAGTCGCGGCTTATGGGATGCGTGCAGCCATTTCGCCGCCCCCCGGATGTACCCGAACCGGGTACCACGCGCGCCACGATCTGCAAGGGCTGCTGCAAAGCCGGGGTGCCAGGGGACTTATGGAAAACGCCAATTTGATACACCCCGCGTAGGGACGCTACCTGCCGCGTCCGCCGCAACATCCGGCGGATTTCAATGGGTTGATCCATGCGTTCCCCTGGCCAATACCCTGCCACCAGCCCAATGCTTCTGGCTTTGCAAAAGCCCTGCCACGCCGTACCGGACATAGCACGAACCGCGAAAATTCATTACAATGAACCTGTGACGCGGCGCGCACGGCGGGGTTATATCCCACAGAGGCGCTGCCTTGTTGTTTCTGTTCGTATGTAGGGGGAAGGATTTACTTTATGGCTGTTGCAGCACGCAGACCGCAGGACTCTGCCCAGGAAGGTGTTTCGCTTTGGCTGCGAAACCGCAACTGGGATCTGCTCTATATTACCTTCAGCGTGATCGTT
>CAZQIJ010000682.1:0-2231 GCA_964592955.1 uncultured Anaerolineaceae bacterium | reverse complement strand
GGCACTGGCCCGCCCCCACGCATCCGTCAGGTGGGGCAAACCCACCCGACGGCGTAGTGTGACGCTGCACACGTCACCTGGACGCTGCACACGTCACCTGAGACGCTCAGCACATCAGACTAACGGACGTACCAGGCATCCACATTCCAGAATGCGTTACCGGGGCGCGGGTCGAAGTTGGCGATGTTGGAACGCGCGGCATACAGGCCATCCAGCGAGTACATCCACAGGTAAGGCATATCTTCCTGGGCGATTTCCTGCATCTGGCGGTAGATTTCGGCGCGGGCTTCCTGATCGCAGCCCGGCAGTGTACGTGCCTGTTCGTTGAGTTCGATGAATTCCGCATTGTACCAGGAGGGGATGTTGTTGGTCGCGCCCACCACATCACCCAGGCCGGTGAAGAGCTGGGTACCATCCGGGTCATCCGGGTAGCCAGACTGCCACGCCAGCATGACGGCGTCGAAGTCCTGGGCGTTCACGCGCTCCACCCAGGTGCCGAAATCGACGGCCTGGTAGATGGCTTCGACGCCGATCTGGCTGAGCTGATCCTGGATCAACTGGCCTTCGGCGGCGCGGCGGCTGTTGCCTTCGTTGCCGATCATGGTGAAGCTCAGCGGGGTGCCGTCTTCCACAGCGGTGCCGTCCGGCAGGGTCACACCCTGGGCCTGGCGCGGGGTGCTGGGATCGCTATCGTGATCCACCCAGCCCACTTCGTCCAGAAGCTGGCCGGCCAGTTCAGGATCGTAGGCGCGGGGCGGCAGTTCGTCGTGGTAGGCCCACGAGCTGGCGGTGAGGTAGGATGTCATGCGCGAACCTTCACCAAAGGCGGCGGCTTCGATGATGGCGTCAATATCGACACCATGCGCAAGGGCCTGGCGAACCTGGACATTGCCGAAGATCGGGTGGTAGCCCTGCGGGATGGGGTTGCCATCGGCATCCAGGCCGTCCTGCGGGTTGGTGGGGTCGGCCAGGTTGAACGCCAGGTAATCCCACACCAGGCCTTCATATTCCACAACCTGGAATTCACCCGCTTCGGCAGCGGCGCGGATATCCAGGCGGCGGGCATTCAGCGGCACGTCCAGGTAGTTCACATCTTCACCGGCCAGGAACTGTTCGATCATGACGGTTTGATCTGGCACGTTCTTGAAGATGAAGCCGGTGGGCACCACATAGCCATAGACCGCATCCGGGTAGTCCGGGTTGGCAGACAGCGCAAGCTGGGCCGACGGTTCGAGGGAGCTGAAGTTGAACACCCCAGCCGTGACGGTGGGATTCTGGTTGTAGTCGCTCTCGTTCAGATCTGCAAACTCTTCTGGCATGATGTGCGACGGCAGCGGCGGCACAGAGATGTTGGCCAGGGCGCGGCAGTCTGGCTGGCGCAGTGTGACCTGGAGGGTGTGATCGTCCAGGGCTTCCATGCTTTCGACGGTGTCAAGCACGGTCACATACAGCGTGTTCAGCAGTTCACCGCTGGCGATGGCGTTAAAGGAGTAGACGAAGTCCTGCGCGGTGACGGGTGTGCCGTCGTTCCAGTTGTAATCTTCACGCAGGGTAATGGTGTAAACCAGGTTATCTTCAGAGATTTCCCACCCGGTCGCAATAGCGCCCGCGCCGGACTCGGTGAAGTTGGCGGTTTCCGGATCAACTTTGATCAGCGAGGGCAGCAGGAAACCAGCAGCTTCGATGCAGCTCGATTCCATGCAAACCAGAGGATTGAGCGGTACGGGGTCGGAGCCAAAGTATGCTTCAACAATAATCCCACCTTCGCCAGCCGGGGGTACTTCTTCATCCTGGGCAAATGTGGGGACGAGCAGCGCGGTGACAATAAGCAGCGCGACTGCCAGAGCAAAGAATTTACGAGAAACCATGTATAGTCTCCTTATGTGGAAAGAAACGACTATCGCTCACAGTGAGGGTGTTGCGTCAGGGTGAGTATGCCTATTATAGCCCCGTGACGCGCATGTTTGCCAGGGTTTGGCGCAGGCCGGGGCAACTGGCGGCAAAATTTAATCAAATCCCAAAACTAACCTAACAGGTGCTTGACGAAGATTTAGTGCATTTGGTGTAGGGGCGCGAAGAAATGGCCGGTCCGGGGTTGGCGGTCCGCGGCGGGCGCGGCAGGCCGCGCAATCGCCCGTCGCCACCGGGACCATTCCCCTGTAACGGTGGGTATTTTCCCCCACGCCCAGCGCAGCGGTGGGGAGAGGGGGCAGGGGGTGAGGGCGGGTAAG
>CAZQIJ010000681.1:0-2236 GCA_964592955.1 uncultured Anaerolineaceae bacterium | reverse complement strand
TCTATAACCCCGCCAGCGGGCAGTTCACCGCCCGGCAGGGTCCCATCTTCCACAACATCATCCTGGCGGACGAAATCAACCGCGCGCCCGCAAAAGTGCAGTCCGCCCTGCTGGAGGCCATGGAAGAACGTCAGGTGACGCTGGGCGATCACACCTATGGGCTGGCAGAGCCGTTTATGGTGCTGGCCACGCAGAACCCCATCGAGCAGGAAGGGACCTATCCGCTGCCAGAAGCGCAGCTCGACCGCTTCATGCTGAAGGTGATCGTCAGCTATCCCACCCGCGACGACGAGCGCGAAATCATGGAGCGCATGGCTGGCGAACGTCCTGCGCCGCCGCAGCCCGTCATCGATGCCGATGTCATCCACCGGGCGCGCCAGGCGGTCACGCAGGTGCATGTGGATGACCGCATCAGGAATTACATCCTGGACCTGGTCTTTGCCACCCGCGACCCCCAGGCGGCTGGCCTGCCCAAACTCAGGCCGCTGATTCAGCTTGGGGCGTCGCCGCGCGCCACCATCTTTCTGCTGAAGGCCGCCAGGGCACATGCCTTCATGCGCGGGCGCGGCTTCGTGACCCCCGAAGATGTGAAGCAGATCGCCCCGGATGTGCTGCGCCACCGCCTCGTACTGTCGTTTGAGGCCGAGGCCGAAGACATCAGCGCGGGCCAGATTGTGGCGCAGATCCTCAGCCGCATCGATGTGCCGTAAGGTGCGCGCCGATGATCAGCGCTGAGCTGCTGCGGCGCATCCGCCGTATCGAGATCAGGACGCGGCGGCTGGTGAGCGAGGCGTTCGTGGGCGCGTACCACTCCACGTTCAAAGGGCGCGGCATCGCCTTCGACACAGTGCGCCCCTACGAACCGGGCGACGATGTGCGCAGCATCGACTGGAACGTCACCGCGCGGGCAGGTGAGGTCTTCGTGAAGAAATACACCGAAGAGCGCGAGCTGACCGTGCTGCTGGTGCTGGATGGCTCCGCGTCTGTGTTCTTCGGCACCACAGGCCGCGAAAAGCGCGAGGTCGCGGCAGAGTTGGGCGCGGTGCTGGCGCTGGCGGCCATCCGCAATAACGATAAGGTGGGCCTGCTGATCTTCAGCGACCGCATCGAGCACTACACCGCCCCGCGCAAGGGCCGCAACCATGTGCTGCGCCTCATCCGCGATGTGATCGCAGAACGTCCTGCCGGGCGCGGTACAGACCTGGCGCTGGCGCTGCGCACCGTGAGCCGCATGGCCAAACAACGCGCAATCGTGTTCGTGATTTCGGATTTTCTGGCGCTCAGCGCACACTACGAAACCGAGCTGCGCGTGGTCAGCCGCCGCCACGATGTCATCGCGGTTGTGCTCAGCGACCCGCGCGAGCAGGCATGGCCGCACGGCGCGCTGGTGGCCCTGGAAGACGCCGAAACCGGCGAAGTGCGCCTGGCAGACACCGCATCTATGGCCTGGCGCGCCGCCTTTGCCGAACGCTCCGCGCGCTTCCGGGCGCAGCGCGATTCTGTGCTGGCGCGGGCCGCGGTGGGGCGCGTGGATATTGCCACCGATGGCGATATCATCGCGGCGCTTACGGCCTTCTTCCGGGCGAGGTCGCGGCGCTGATGCGTGCCCTTTGTGCCGCCCTGCTGGCGCTGTGCCTGCTGGCGCTGCCTGCCGCCGCCCAGAACGCGACGCCAGACCTTACGCCAGACCTTACGCCGGAATCCGATCCGCTGGCAGGCACCGGCGCGGCGCGCTTCGCAACGTCCAATGCGGCCCCGCTCACCGGGCAGCCGTTTACCCTGACGCTGATCATCGACCTGCCGCCGGGCGCGCAGCTTACCGAGACGCCGCAGTTTCCGGCCCGTTGGGGCGCGTTTGACGTGCGCACGGTGGGCGCGCTGACCCGCACCGCCGACCGCGCCACGCAAGAGATCACCGTCATTCTGTGGCGTCCGGGCGACTATGCCACGCCAGAGACGTTCATCGGCTTCACGCAGGGCGGCCCGCAGGATACGCGCCGCGTCCCCGTCACGGTGCAGCGCCTCACCGTGCCCAGCGTCATCGACATGGACAACCTCACGCTGCGCCCCTTTCGCCCCCCGGTCGAGCGTTTCTACCTCCCGCCGCTGCTGGCGCTGGCGCTTGGGCTGCTGCTGACCGTCGCCGGGGGGGTGGGTTACACGGCGTGGAAGAAGCGCCCTGCCGCCGCCGCATCGCCACAATTTGCCCGATCCCCTGCACAGCGCTTCGCAGAGG
>CAZQIJ010000680.1:0-2247 GCA_964592955.1 uncultured Anaerolineaceae bacterium | reverse complement strand
GCCGCGTCCCTACACCAAATTCTAACAATTCGTTGACACAGGTGCGCAAGGCGCAGCGTTATAATCCGCGCGCAGGCAATCTATCTTCTGACGTTACGGATTATAACTTATGAAACGTCTCCTGGTCCTCATGTGCGCTGTGTTGGTCCTGATTCCTCTGGGGGCGGCGCTGGCTGCCCCACAGCCCACCGTAACGCTGGATCTTCCCACGAGCGCCACCCTGGGCGAAAATCTCAGCTTTACGGTCACGTTCGATAACACCCATGCGGCAGACATCGGCTTCGGGCCGTTCATCGACCTGTGGATTCCGTCACGCGGGGCGGATGGCAGCGATGGCATGGCATTTACGGGCGCAGAGTACGGCGGCTTCGCGCTCAGCCCCATCACCCGCACTTTCCCTGGCGGCGGCTGCCTGGACCACCCGCTGCTGCGCACCACCGCGCTGGCACCCGTGCAGGTGTGCGGCACGCCGGGCGATACGCTGGCGGTGGTGCCGCTGCCCTTCGGATCGTTCACCCCCAGCCAGCCAGTGGTTGAGGTGACGGTGACTGCCACCATCAGCCCCAATGCCGATATCAACGTGCCGCTGGAAGTGCGGGCGCGCGGCGGGTTCCGCTATGGCGCGAACCCGGTCGATGACCCGTGCTGCGACGCGCCAGTGGTGGGTACCGAAACCAGCGCCACCCTCACCCCATCGCTGATCGCCCTCAGCAAAGACAACAACGCGCCTGAATACGAAGTGTCTGCCGGGCCCAACGGCGTCTACACCTGGACGATCACCGGCGACCTCGCCACCGGCCAGACCATCACCGGCCTCGAAATCCTGGAGCAGATTCCGGCAGGGATCCAGGTGGTGCCGGGGTCGGTTACGTCCAACCCGCCCTATGACACGCTGACCACACCCGGCGGCGACCTGCTGCTGGCTTATGCCTCGCTCACCGGCGCAGCCAGCGACGATCTGATCATCACGTTCGATTTCAGCGCGCCAGGTCAGGCCTACCTCGACCAGGCGACCGGCGACGCCGATCGCGCCTTCAACGCCGTCATCGCCACCGGCACCTGGGTGCCCAGCGACCCCAACGACGACGCGATCCTGGCCGATACGCTGGCCAGCGTAGCGCCGCCGCCGCCCACCCCCTGCATCGGCGGCAGCGCGCCAGAAGCGCCGTGCGTGTTCTCCCTGGCCGTGCAGAAGAGCGCGGCGGTGGTGGGCAGCACCGAACCCGGCAGCGAGATCGAATACACGCTCAACTTCCAGATTGGCGATTTCTTCGCGTTTGGCAGCACGGTGATCAGCGACGTGTTCTCTGACGGCCAGCGCTATGTGCCCGGCTCTGCGCAGATCGCGCTCACGCTCCAGGGGACGCCGCAGGGCGCACAGCCCATCGTCCCCACCGTGATCGAATACTTCACCGGGGGCAGCCCCGGCCCTGGCGCGCCGCCGCCCGGCCTGGTGCCCGGCGATACCGAACTGCGCTTCGATATCGCGCCTGCGCTGGTGGGCGGCTGTATTCCGGCAGGCGGCGGCGCGTTCGACTGTGCCGCTAACCCCGGCGGCACGCGCGGCACGCTCACCTTCCGCACGCAGATCCAGGACGCGTTCAGCGACCTGCACCTCGCCGGCAACAGCGGCGACGCCAGCGTCGATCAGGGTGACCTGCTGAACAACCGCGCAGAAATCACCGCGCAGATGCTGAACCCGGCCAACCTTCAGGCGCTGCCCGGCATCACCCAGACCAACGACACCGCCGCCGAGGTCGAAGTCCCGCGCGGCACGCCCACCAAGAACGTCTACGCCGTCAATGGGCAAACATGCGCCCCCAACTGCGGTAACCTGGTCATCGCGGCCGGCGACACGCTCACCTACCGCCTGCAGTACACCCTCCCCAATACCGACTTTGAAGACCTGCAAGTGCTGGACTATCTGCCGCTGCCGGTGCTGCGCGCGGCGGATCTCACCCAGCTTAACCTCGCCGACCTCGGCCTCGTGCCGCCGCCGGTGGGCCAGGCCAGCTTCCACGCAAACGACACGCTCACGCGCGTCCTCGGTGTGGTGCCCACGCTGGATTACGACGTGACCTCCAACTTCATCCGCTTCAGCTATGGCGATTTCGACATCGACCCCTCGCAGAGTTCGGACATCGACATCCTGTTTACGCTTGAGGTGCAGGATCGCCCCTTTGCCGACGATCTGCGCCTGACCAACCTGCTTCAGGTGCGCGAAGGCTCCACAAACGCCGGTGACGC
>CAZQIJ010000679.1:0-2252 GCA_964592955.1 uncultured Anaerolineaceae bacterium | reverse complement strand
GGCATATGCCGAGGCCGCATATCGCCTGAACATTTTCTGCGTAAATGGGGAAGGTGGCGAACTGCCAGATATCATGGGCAAGTATTACCGGCATCGCGGGCAGCAGGTTGCATCTGCGCGCTTTGGCGTAAACATTGCGTATCTCAACTCGGTGAACCTCATCGAAATCAAGATCGGGCAGGGCGCGAAACCTGGCGAAGGCGGCCATCTTCCCGGCTTCAAAGTCACCGAACAGGTGGCGGCGGCACGCAGAACGGTGCCCGGCGTCGCGCTCATTTCCCCCAGCAACAACCACGACCTGTACTCCATTGAAGATCTCGCGCAGCTCATCGATGAGCTGAAAACGGCCAATCCGAACGCGCGGGTTTCGGTGAAGGTGCCGGTGGTGCCAGGTGTAGGCATTATCGCAGTTGGCATCGCGAAAGCCGGCGCGGATGTCGTCAACATTGCGGGTTACGAAGGCGGCACCGGCGCGGCGCGCGCGCACTCGCTGCGCCATGTGGGTTTGCCAGCGGAAATCGGCGTATGGCTGGCCCACCGCGCACTGACCGAAAGCGGCCTGCGCGACAATGTCGAAATCTGGGCAGATGGCGGCATGCGTTCCGGGCGCGATGTCATCAAGATGCTGTGCCTGGGCGCGAACCGTGTTGGCTTCGGCACGCTGGCGATGGTCGCCGTCGGCTGTACGATTTGCCGCAAGTGCCACGATGGCACATGTCATGTGGGCATCACCACGCACATTCGCACCAGGGAAGAAGCGGTGATGAAGGGGCTGAAATCCTTTGAGCCGCGGGACTTTGACCACGCAGTGGAGGGGATCGTCAATGTCTTCAGGATGCTGGAAGAAGATATGCGCATCACTGCCGCCGGGCTTGGCGTTACAAAGGTGACGGATCTGGTGGGACGGGCGGATCTGCTGGAACAAATCGACCTGCACGACTCGATTGATCTCACACCGCTGCTGCGCCGCGTGCCACCTGCCCCCAGAAAGCAGTTGCAGCCGGGCGGGCACCGCACCACGCGCCCGCGCAACACCCTCAGCAAGCAGATCACGTCCATTGTGACGGAGGTCGTCGGGCGTGGGGAATACGAAATGACCTACGAAGACGAAGCCGTGATGGCGATGGATCGCGCGTTGGGCACCCACCTCAGCGGAGCGATCAACCGAGGGGACATCCCCAATGCAGACCTTATCGAAGCAGTGCATCTGAGTTTCAGCAACTCAGCAGTCCCGGGCAACGGCCTGGGGGCATTTCTGGATGCCCCTATCGACATCCTCGTGGAAGGCGGCGCGCAGGACGGCGTTGGCAAATGCGCACGCGGCGGCACCGTCGCGATCCTGAAGGGCCTGAACCACAATGGGCAGCGCCTGGATGGATCTGTGGGCAAGAGCTTTGCCTATGGCGCGCAGGGGGGGCTGTTTATTGTGCAGGGCAATGCGGATACGCGCGCCTGCATCCGGCTCAGCGGCGCAGACGTCATCTTTGGCGGTGAAGTGCGCGAACCGCTGCGGGATGAGCTGGGTGGATTGGGTGCGCGTGCCAATCTGAAAGGGTATGCCTGCGAGTACATGACATCTGGCCGTGTGCTGATTCTGGGTGATCCGGGGCCGTGGTTGGGCGCGGGGATGACCGGCGGCGTCATTTACCAGCGCATCCAGCCGGAAATGCGGCTGACGGTAGACGCCATCCGGCGGCGTATTGCGCGCGGCGCGATCATCGAGATCTTCCCTCTGGACGAACCCGGCGTTCAAGAGGTGCATGAACTGCTCAGCAGGTATATTCACACACTTGAGGTCAACAATCAGGCGCAGGCCACCGAACCGCTCTACACGCTGCTGCGCCGTCCACAGGATTACTTCATAAGACTTGCGCCTCCCCTACGCGCAAATTGAGCGCAGGGTTAAAAAACGGGCATGCCGCTGCGCGGTGTGCCCGTTGCTGTGGGGACGTGCCTGGCGATTTGCTACTCAAACAGCTCGGTAACCGCCACCTTCAGGCTTGGCAGCAGTTCGCCGCCATTCAGGAACCCCTCTGCATTCACTTTGAAAACCCGAATCTGGGTGCGCCCCGCACGTGAACAGACATCGACCGACGCAGAATGCGGGTGCAGGATCCAGGCAATGCTGGCTCCGTTGCGCAGAAAATACAAACCGCGCTCAGCCAACTCCGCAGAGGTGATCCCCTCCGGTTTCACGATCAGCACGAGGTCCGGGATAAAGGGCATAAACCCTTCTTTAGAGATGGGAATAG
>CAZQIJ010000678.1:0-2253 GCA_964592955.1 uncultured Anaerolineaceae bacterium | reverse complement strand
ATCTAATATAATCTCTCCCTGATTGGTCATCATTAACGGACTATAATACCGGAAGAGCGGGTACATTATGCAAACAGTCAAAATGGTTGTCACCGGGCCTTTCAGCTCTGGGAAGACGGAATTCATCCGTTCCATCAGTGAAATCGAAGTCGTCTCCACCGAACGTGAAGTCACTTCCGAGGCAGAACTCCAGGTTAAGGGCGGGACAACCGTCGCCATGGACTTTGGCCGCATCACTGTGGATGATGATCTGGTTCTGTACCTGTTCGGTACGCCCGGCCAGCGCCGCTTCGACTTCATGTGGGAGATCCTGGCGGAAGGGATGCTCGGTTTCATCGTGATGGTGGACAGCGCCAAACCGGAAACGTTCCGCGAGGCCAAAAGCATCCTCGAAACCTTCCGGGCCTATGCCCCCACCCCCTACGTGGTGGCAGCCAATAAACAGGACCATCCAGACGCGTGGTCCACCGAAGATCTGCGCATCGCACTGCGCATCGAGCCGGAAGTGAAGCTGCTTCCGTGCATTGGAAAGAATAAAGACAGCGTGCGCGATGTGCTGCTGGAACTGCTCTACTCGATCCTGGAAGACATGGAAACCTAGAACAGGGCGGTGACGTGTGCCGACACTTGTCACGGAACAGGGGATCGTCCACTACGAAACCTATGGACGTGGACGACCCGTTCTCCTCTTGCATGGCTGGCTCGGTTCGTGGGCCCTATGGCGTAGAACGATCGAAATCCTGGGCAAAGAGTTTCGTACCTATGCCCTGGACTTTTTTGGATTCGGGGAGTCGTTTGACCGCACCTCGAATTTCTCCGTAAACAACTTCGTCCAGTCGGTCGATCAGTTCATGGACCGCCTCGGCATCGTCAAAGCGCCGCTCATCGGCCATTCGATGGGGGGCACGGTTTCGCTGGCCGCTGCCGTGCGCAACCCGGAAAAAATCGTCAAGGTCACGGTGATCGGCTCTCCCATTCAGGGCAGCTCGCTGAACCTGCTGCTTAAATTTTCGGGCTATCGCGGCATCGCCCGCATCATCTGGACGACCCCCGCCCTCCTGCGCCTCTTCATCCGCGCCTATGCGTTCTTTCTGGCGCGCGATGGCGGATCGCTGGGCAAAATGATGATGTCTGACATGTCTAAGATTTCGACCAATTCGTTCTTCCAGAGCATCGGCACGCTGCGCGAAACCGACCTGCGCCCGCGCCTGGGGGATATCGCCATGCCGGTGCTGGGCATTTATGGCGCGCACGATGTGATCGTGAACCCTGCCCAGTCCAAAGTGCTCAAGGAAAGCATCGCCCACAGCAAGCTGGCGTGGTTTGAGAATTCCGGCCACTTTCCCATGATGGATGAGCCGGATCGCTTTCACGATACGATCCGTGATTTTCTCTATAACAGCTAACGCCTGCCGCAGGGCGCGCTGCGGCGCGTCCTGCCGGTGCTGGCCGTTGCGCACGCTGGCAGGTCGCAGCTTTGGTTGATCCGCACACTACCCCCGCTCAGCCGCTCCTCAGGTCCGAACACGGCACGCCGCGTTTTCCCCGCGCGCTGCTGCTCGTCTATGTCGCCCTCGGCCTGCTCTATCTCTATGCCACCCCGGTTTACGAAGCGCCAGACGAAGTCTACCATTTCGCCCTCATCGACGAAATCGCACGCAGCGGCGCGCTGCCAGTGCAGGCGCGTGGGCGTGTCACCGCGTGGCGTCAGGAAGGCAGCCAGCCCCCGCTGTACCATCTGCTGGCCGCGGCGCTGGTTCGCGGCATCGACCGCAGCGACTTCCCCGAACAATCGCGCCGCAACCCGCACGCCGTCATCGGCTATCCTGAGCTGGAAGGCAGCAAGAACCGCTTTCTGCACACCCAGGTTTACCCGCCGCCGCTGGTCGGCTCCACGCTGGCCACGCTGTTTGTGCGCCTGCTCAGCCTGCTCATGGGCGCGGTCACCGTTTTCGCCGTCCACCAGACCGCGCGCGTGGTCTTTCCCGGCGCGCACAGCCCACAAATCGCGCTGTTGGCCGCCGGGCTGGCAGCGCTCAACCCCCAGTTTCTGTTTATCTCGGCTGCCGTCAATAACGATAACCTCGTGACCATGCTCAACAGCCTCGCGCTGTGGCAGACGGTGGTCATGCTGCGCGATGGTTTCGTGGCGCGCCGCAGCCTGCTGCTGGCTGTGCTGGTCGCGCTGGCCACCCTCAGCAAGCTCAGCGGCCTGGTCATGGTGGTGATTGCGGCGCTGGCCGGGCTGTACAC
>CAZQIJ010000677.1:0-2258 GCA_964592955.1 uncultured Anaerolineaceae bacterium | reverse complement strand
CCAGCGCCCTGATTCGCCGAGGATCAGCACGGATGTACCGCGTGGGATGGTGCCAATTGCGCGGTAGTTGGTACCTGGTCCAGTGCGGATTAGCACATTGACGGTTGGGGTAGCTACCAGGCCACCGCCGGGCGCTGACTGTGCGGTGGACGTGAACGCCTCGCTGTCGCCGGGCGTTGACTGCGCGGTGGGCGTAAGTGCTCCACTGCCATCGGCCCCGACGACCGGCACACTCTTTAGGTCACCGGTGATGGTGCACAGCCAGGCGGCGAGCCAGCCGCGCTTCCCGTTGTAATCGACGTAGGCCCAGAAGGCCCCGCTGTCGCGGCCCAGCGCTTGCAGGGTTGTGTCCTGGGGCACGATGTCGATCGCGGTGTAGAGGGTAGACGGCCCGGTACGCAGGCGCAAGTTCGCGTTGGTGGTCACCAACACATCCGCCTGAGCCAACGTATCTGGCGCAGCAACGGCATCGACTGGCAGCAACAAAGCCAGCAGAAGCGTCGCGGCAACGATGCGAAGTAAAGTGAATCCAGACATTGCGAGACCTCCTCTCGTTAGCCGAACTCATTCCTCCGGCGCAAGGTCTTGACGATATACTCCAGCTCATAGGGGATAGGCTCTAGCTTGCCTCCGTCACCAGCATCTTCTGGGGGAAGCAACCCTGCGCGGCGATATACCGTGCACGGCGCAAATTAGGGAAGCGAGGGAATCCTTTCCGGGCAAAGCGTGCTTTGCCCCTGCAAAATCAGGCGGCGCGGTCGTATTGATCGAGAAGCCGCTCCAGGAGTGCAGCGACACGGCAGGTGTCACTGGCGGAGAGCTGGCCGCGGCGCTGGAGATCTCCGGCGATGAGCACCAAAACGCCAACGACCACGTCCTCCGGCAGGTCGTGGAGCAGGCTCATAATTTCGCAGACATCCGGCCCGGGATCCTGTAGCATAGCAGATGCGGCTCCTCCCCTGGCATGTTTTAATACATAATAGAACTATTGTTCTATTGCGCGCAAGGGGAGGGGTTAGAGGACAGTTAGAACGATTGTGCTATCCCCCGCCGCACACGGATTCGCAGGAACACCATCGCCGTCGCTGTCGGCACGGCCCCAGAACTGCGGGCAGGCAGCCAGGTAGGCCAGCACCTGGTCACAGGTGGTCCAGTTGCCGCAGGCGATGTAGGAGCTGCAGTCGTAGGCTGGCGGCGCAGAAGTCAGGCATAGATCCCTCTGAACGCATTACCAGCTCGCAGGGGTTCCCGGTTACTCTTGCGGGCCGTCCGGCTGCTCTTTAGCCCTGCGCTCCATGTACAGCCGGTGCTGGAGGCGGACGAGCTCGAGGATATTGTGCTGCTCATCTTCAGGGAGCTGGCGCACCAGGTGTTCGATCTCGGCCAGGGCAAGTGTCCGCAGATCATGATTTTCTGGCAGGTAGCCCGCCAGTTTATACAGGTTCTCAACGGGCACGCCGAGATATTCTGCGATCTTGATCAGGGTATCAGCATCGGGGTTTTCAATTCGGTCATTCACCAGATTACTGGCCGTCCCAATGCTAATGCCTGCATAGGTAGCCAAAGCCCTTAGACTTCGGTCGCCTAATATCTCCCTGATGTATTCGCCAAGCGTCTGGGACCGGGACCTTGAAGCAACCATTACGCTAATCATAAAAGATAACCTATTGACATTCGATCATTAATGCTCTACAATGTGTTCAGTGTAATAATGTACGCATTAACCAATCAATTGAAAGTTGGCTAGCGTGGATAGAGATCAAATGCTTGGTATCACAGTCACTCTGGCTGAAAAGCAGGCCGTTCGGATGGCTGCTGCTGAGAGTGGAATGACCATGTCTTCTTTTCTGCGAACACTGGTGCTCACGCATGATAGCGTGAAGCGCTATCTTTTTTTTGCCACAGTCGATCAATCTCTAGAAGCCAAACTGATTGATCATTCTGAAGGCGCACAGGTTTGATGTCATCGCCGGCATGCAAAGAGGCCGGCTTGGCTGGATGTGCCTCGATCAAGAAACATCCAGCAAAAAAGGATCGCTGATGAACGGTGTAACTATAGCCTACGAGATCGAGAACGCGCTGCGCGACCTGCAAAGCGGGGACGTGACCGAGGCGGAGCTGGCTGCGGCGCGGCTGGTGGGGATGGGCGACACGGCTGTGCCGGTGCTGGTGAAGTTGCTCAAGGACACCAGCAACCCGCTGCTGGCGCTGGTGCTGGCCGACATTCTCGCGGAGATCGGGACCCAGGCGGTTTGGGC
>CAZQIJ010000676.1:0-2258 GCA_964592955.1 uncultured Anaerolineaceae bacterium | reverse complement strand
GGGCATGGCCCTTTTGGCTGTGCCACCCACCTTCGCGGCAGACGCTCCCATGATCACGCTGGCACAGGGTCAATTGGTCGGCGAAGACACGGGCGCAAGCCATCTGTACTTCGGCATCCCCTATGCAGCACCACCCATAGGCGATCTGCGCTGGCGGGCACCTGCGCCTGCTCCCTCTTGGAACGGTGTGCGCGATGCGCGGCGCTATGGTAACCGATGTCCACAAAGCTCCGCACTGGGTGTGTCAGGCAGCGAAGACTGCCTGTTCGTCAACGTGACAACCCCAGCCAATCGCGCGGGTGGCGGGCTGCCGGTGGCGGTCTGGATTCATGGCGGCAGCTTCAATTCCGGCAGCGGCGAATATGGCGGGGAGACCTTCGCCCGCGACGGGGTGATCTTCGTGTCGATGAATTACCGTCTCGGTCCGCTGGGCGGTTTCGCTCATCCCGCGCTGCAAAGTGAGATTCAGCCCGGCGAACCCCACACGAACTACGGACTGCTTGACCAGATCGCGGCGTTGCGCTGGGTGCGCGACAACATCGCGGCCTTTGGCGGGGACCCCAACCGTGTCACCATCTTTGGCGAATCGGCCGGCGGCACGTCGGTGGCGTATCTCGTCGCATCGCCGTTGACGCAGGGGTTATTCCGCGGCGCGATTGTGCAGAGCGGGGCGACGGGGTTGGTGGCGTCCGAAGGTGCTTATGAGGTCCGCGGGTTGATCCCGCCGCTCGCTGACCGTGGCGTGGCGCTCGCCACCGCGGTGGGACTATCCGCCCCGACGTTGGCGGAACTGCGTGCAATTCCTGCCGACCGCCTCGTGCGCGCCAACGACAGCCTGTTCATGGGCGGCCCTGTGGTGGACGGCGTCAGTCTGCCCGACGGCGTGCGCGAGATCTTCGCAGCCGGTCGTCAGCAGCCAGTAGCGCTGATCGCTGGTGCCAACAGTTATGAGGCGACACTTGCGGCCTTTCTGCCGCTTGCGCCGCGCGCCGAGGCATTCCTCGAAGACCGCATCGCCGAGATCGCACCGCTCTATGGCCGCCCGTCCGACCCCAATGATGCCGCCCTTCGGCGCATGTTCTATGGCGACGTTTACTTCCTGAGCCAGATGCGCGCGCTCGCTCATGGCATGAGCCTGTCCGGCGGCACCGGGTATCTTTACCACTTCGCTTACGACCTCGAAGGCTGCCGTACACGCCCCAATTATTCCGGTGTCGGTCATGCGGCTGAACTGCTCTACACATTCGACGTGATCTCTGTGCTGCCGAGCCTGCCAGGGGCACTGACCCTGCTCGCCTGTTCTTCGCCCGGCGGCGCGATACAGCCCACCGACACTGACCGACGCATAGCGGCGATCAAGCACGGGTTGTGGGTCAACTTCATGCACACCGGCGATCCCAACGCCGCCGACTTCCCTGCTTGGAGCCCCACCACGCCCACTGCCGACCGCACCATGCATTTCACCAATGACGGTGCGGCACTGGCGAACGATCTCTTCAAAGCCCGGCTCGACTTCATCACGCGGCACTATGCTGAGATGACCTGACCATTAAGCTTGCCAGGAAAATAATCAATCACTTGGTGGGGCGGGGCAATGTCCCCGCCCGCCCAGCGCGGTGGCTCGTTTCTTATCTGAAACAGCCTTAGGCTCGCCGTATCTCGAGTTAGCGCACCTTTGCCTGGGGAAGAATCGCTATCCGCTTAACGCTTGGTTGAGCGATGCCATATGAGGTTGCGAAACAAACTGCTTCGTTGTTGGTAGGACCGGGGGACGGGGGAGCACAGTTTGAGTGAGGATCAAACTGGGGGCGGATTACGCATCCGCCCCCAGTTTGTATGCGATTTAACGCACTTCTGCCGGTGTCCAGATCAGGCTGGCGTCGTCGATGTAGGTCTTGCCTGTCGTGGCGCGATTCCAGAACTGGAACTTGATTCGATCAAGCTCGTCATCGGACAGTGTGAGGGTGGTGGCGCTGAACAGCGTATAGCTGGGCGCGAGGACGGTGATCACGTTGTTGGACTTGCCAATGCCGAAGGCCGTATCGACATAAAACACCTTGATGCGCAGGCGCAGGCGCGGTGCGACATCATTCGTCTTATACACGACGGTCCCGGCCAGCGTATCGCCCGCCGCAAACGTGAGTCCGGTCAGGTCCGGGAGCTGGTTCAGGCGCGCATCTTCGTTGGTTCGACCCTGGAAACGGTAGGCGCACGCACCGTTGAAGGCGAACTGTCCCGGCGTGGTATCGCACTTGAGG
>CAZQIJ010000675.1:0-2258 GCA_964592955.1 uncultured Anaerolineaceae bacterium | reverse complement strand
CGCGAATGGTATGCGGTGGCCAACGCGCCGCAGATGTGGGGCGAGCCAGAGTACCGCCTTAATGAGCGCATCGGCGCGCGCCCCACCCTGGAAATTAACGGCATTGCCGGCGGGTTTGCCGGGGACGGCTTTAAGACCGTGCTGCCAGCCCGCGCCTGGGCGAAGCTTTCGTGCCGCCTGGTGCCAGACCAGCACCCGCAGCGCATCTTCGAGCAGGTCAGGGCGCATATCCTGTCGCTGGTGCCGCCCACGGTCCGCGCAGAAATCACCAGCGCCGAGGCCGGGTCGCCTGGCCACAAGCTGGACATCCATAACGGCTATGTGGAGGCGGTAATGCGCGCCTACGAGTCCGCGTGGGGGGTGCGGCCCCTGTTTCACCGGGACGGCGGCAGCATCCCGGTGGTGACGGCCTTCCTGGAGCATCTGAGCGCGCCGGTGGTCATGATGCCGTTTGGCTATAAGGGGGGCGGCGCACACAGCACCAACGAGTATGTCATCCTTGGGATGTTTGATCGCGGCGTGCAGGCCATGCTGTATTTCTATGAGCAGGTGGGCAGGCGGTGAGGTGGCGCAAGGCAAACACAGGCAGCGTCCTACACGAAGTGCCTGGGGGGAAGAAGAACGTTCACAGGTGAAGGGCTGAGGTACAGCGCGCTATTCGTCGTCGTAGGCGATTACCTGGCCGAGTTCGGAAATCCGGATCTCGACATCGTCCACGCGCGACCTGATACGCCGCCTGAATTCATCTTTGGTGCCTGGCGCAACGCTGACCTCAACAAACGGCGCGCCGGTTTCTGTCCAGCTTATACCGATGCCCTTGTATCCATTCACATGACGTAGTTGTCCTCGCACCTTGTCTTTTACGGTGCGCGCCTGGTCGATGGTAGGACCCATTGAAGTTCACTCCGACAGTAATTGACAGTCAAACTCAGAAAGTATTTCTCTCAGGTTGCAGCAGTAGGTGACGTGGTAGTCGTCTTCGCGTTGCCCGCCTGCAAAAACGAGACCCACTGCTTCGCGGGTATCGCGCGTGTACACGAGGCTCCCCGAATCGCCTGGGATAGAAAACGGCACACCTTGCTCAAGTCCTCGGATTTCCAGCAGGTTATTGAAGACGTAAGTGCCACGACGAGATTGAGGGTGAGAGAACTCCACCGCGATATCTGTTAATTCAAAGGCGCGAACGACACCTACAGTGTGAGCCGACGAACGCCCGATTTTACACAATTCGCGGTCTCGTTGAATAGGTGTATTGTGTCCATACATCGTTATTAGTTCGCCTTCATTCTCATATCCGCGACCGATTGGAATGCGGTTCTTCTCAGTTCTCCAGGCAGGCAGCACTTCTGCGATTGCGGCATCAATAGAATTATCGCTGCCGGAAAGCTCGGTGAAGGTTCGCAAGAGCGCTATGCGCTGATTGCTCAGATTGGCTCTGCCTCCTGTGTTCCCCGGATGATAAATATAGTGTTCGTCGTGCGAACTGACCGCACCCGATAATGCCAGAACATGGCTGTTGGAAAGGATGTGGACATGACCGTCCTTTTCGACAAATGCACCCAGCGTTCCCGGATAACCATCCCGATGGCAAACAGACATTCCGATTTCCAGTACCCCTCCGGCGCTTATCTGAGAGGTCGCTATGGGGGTCTCCAAAGTAGCAGCTTTCGTGGGAACTCGAATGTGAGGGATCACCTCAATATTCGCCTCCACACCCTCGTGCTTCGTGTGCGCTGCGATTTGTTCAGCAAGCGCATGCCCTTTTCGGTCACGTCGGTACACCCGTATCTCCAGACGATACTGCGTATCGGTTATCCGTGCGATGCCGATGGCAATGCGGGATTCGGTTGGTTGTGCCAGCACATGCTGCGCGCCTACTACACCGTGCGAGTCTTCAAACTGCGGCGCGACAAACCTCCGCAGTACTTCCTGCTTCAACTGGCGTATTCCTTCGATGTCCATGCCGCCCTTTCTCGTCAATGATGACCAATGTTGGATTACGATGAGTTCACTCAGATGCGTTTGCAGTACAAAATCGTCCAGCCAAGAGGCATTCAAAAGCATAGATAGATATAGTGTATCACAAAATAGCGACTACACAAATAAATCATATTGCGCTGGTTTTCGTCTGACCTCACCCCCTCAATTCCCCCTCGCCCAGCGCAGCGTTGGGGAGAGGGGGCAGGGGGTGAGGGCTGGTAAAGCGTGGCGGACGCGGTAGGGACAACGCCTGCGTTGTCCGGGTTGAGCGCCGCATG
>CAZQIJ010000674.1:0-2260 GCA_964592955.1 uncultured Anaerolineaceae bacterium | reverse complement strand
AGGTGATGGTGCCCCCCAGCACCGCCCGCTTCGGCGTCATCAGCGACATGGACGATACCGTCATCCAAACCGATGTGCTCAACATCCTGGCGATGGCGCGCAACACGTTTCTGCGCAACAGCCACACACGCCTGCCGTTCGAGGGGGTCGCGGCGTTCTACCGTGCGCTTCAGGCCGGCGTCACCCAGACCTTTAACCCCATCTTCTATGTGAGCAGCAGCCCGTGGAACCTGTATGACCTCTTCATGGATTTCTTCGACGTGCGCGGCATTCCCATCGGCCCCATGTTCCTAAAAGACATGGGCCTCACCCCCACGCAGCTTATCGACGGCGGCCACCGCCAGCATAAACTGGGCATGATCGAACTCATCCTGAACACGCACAGCAGCCTGCCCTTCGTGCTGGTGGGCGACAGCAGCCAGCGTGACCCGGAAATCTACGCCGAAATCGCGCGCAAGTACCCGGAACGCATCCTCGCCATCTACATCCGCGATGTGTCCCCCGGCCAGCGCCGCGACCGGGACATCCTGAACATTGCCGATACGCTCACAGCGCTGCATATCGATATGCTGCTCGTCCCAGATACCGTCGGCGCGGCAGAAGACGCGGTCACACGCGGGCTGATACCCGAAGCCGCCATGATGGATATTCGCGTGGAGCGCACCGAAGACAGCAAACCCGCCACGCCGCTGGAGTCGCTCGTAAAGCCAGCGCCAGACGCCGCGCCATGAACGGCCAGCCAGCCGCCCGGCGCGCGCGTCAGATCGAGCTGTGCAGGTCCGTTTCGTCTGGCGAGGGGGTTTCGCCTTCGCGGGCACCCGCCCACGTGCGCTCGCGCAGCTCATACAGCGCCAACGCCGCGATGAGAAACATCAGGCGGCGGCCAGGGACGCTCATCGTGTCTGTCCAGGTCAGCGAGCGCAGGCAGCACAGGCCCAGCGCGGTGTAATACTCGCCCCAGTTATCCGGCGTAACCAGGCATTCCGCCACGATGCGCCGCACCTCAATCAGCGGCGTCATCAGCCGCACGATGACCGGGTCGGGGTCTGGGATGGTGATACCGCCATACAGCGCCGCCAGGTAGGCCAGCACAGTGCGCGCCGCAGACCAGCTTTCGCCCACGCGCGGCATAATGAGATCAGACAGCAGGCTCAGTTCCAGCGTCACCCAGTCGAAGATGGTGTGCCCGTCGCGCGTGCGGGCAAAGTCGATGAGAAACGGCGTATTCGATGGCCCGATGACGATGTTACCCAGGTGCATATCGCCGTGAATCTTGCTCAGGTTGCCGTTGACCATCGTCTCCAGCAGCGTTTCAAAATTCGTGAGCGGGTTGGGCAGCTTCACCTGCCGGTCATCGTCTGCCGGGATCGTCTCCAGCGTCAGGTCAAAATCCGGCTCCAGGGCGCGCACCTCGTTCATCAACTGCCAGCCGCGCGTTTGCCACACACGCCCGGCGATGCGCTCGATCACCTCGCCGCGATAATAAATATCGCGGCTCAGGTCTACCCCGCGCAGCTCCACTTTGTAGGCCATCTCAGACGCCGTCGTGAGGCCGATGGCAAGCTGAAGCACGTTGCGTTCGGGGTCGATCTTGCGCACCACGAAGTTTTCCACAACCACGATATCGCCAAACTCCACTTTGGAGAGCCGGTGCCGCTTAACGGGCACGCGCAGCGTGAAGGCTTCAGGGGGCACGCTGCGCTCTGGCACCACTTCCAGCGTCAGCACCGGCGGCAGCAGCCAGTCATATTCGCGCCAGGCCGGAAAGCGGTACGGGCGCACCTGCCTCCACCACAACTGGCCGAAGGTGGGGTACAGTTCCAGGCGCAGGAATTCGGCCAGGTCTTCCGGCGTCCAGTCGTCCAGCGCCATGCGCAAGTCACGCGGGACCTGATCCTGCGCGGCGACGAGCGTGTATTTCAGCCCGGCCAGGTCAGACGTATCGAGCGTGGTCGGCTTTTCTTCCAGGCGGGCCGTCATGGGGGGCAGCGTGTTCTTCACATGCTGCTCATAGCGCTGCGCCTCGTTGAGGATCGCCTCTGTGCGGTCCAGCTTGACGACGACGGCGGCGTCCTGGCGGTTATCCGCATGGAATGGGGTCACCACCAGCAGCAGCGCGCGCGTATAGCCGCCGGTAAGCCGCCGGTCAACGCGAATGCGCGCATAGCCGTTAAACATGCGCCGCAATATCAGCACATGGTTCTTGTTGAGGTTGGACGGCTCAATCTCCGGCGCATACTCCACCCGGATGTAGGACCAG